>NZ_JBGTZC010000015.1:6310-49424 GCF_041807725.1 Streptococcus sp. E17BB | reverse complement strand
CCCCCCCCCCCCCCCCCCCACCAAGTAAGATGGCTTTTGGGGTAACTGATGTCGTTTTGCCACGAGTTAAGGAACGAATAGTTCGTTTTAAGGCTAAGTCAAAGTCATCTTTGCTAAATTCTTCTAACCGCATTAAGCCACCACCTGATGATGAGCAAGCTCCAACATTCGCTCAATACCATCTAAATAACCATTGTAACGCTCCACTTCATCAAAAGTATTGACAAGGTAAATCTTGGTATTGATAAGATCAGACAAATCATCACTCATCAAAATCCAAGGGCTAGTCTCATCATCAAAAGTAATTCCTTGACTATCTTGATAGCGATATAGTTCGGACAAAATCGCTGCGCCACGCTCTTTGATAACTTCAATTTTTAAGGTTAATTGATAATCTTCCACTGGTGTTAACATTTTTTCTTCTCCTACAATATCAACATAGGATACATTAAATTTCTGACAGATACGGTCTATGAGCTCTGTTGATAACGAGCTTGTCCCATTTTCATAACGGCTCAAACTATTTCGAGAAATTCCAATTATCTTGGCAAATTCAGGTTGGGTCAAATCATGCGTTTTTCGTAACGATTTGATATTTTCTCCAATCATAAAAAGTCTCCTTTGATTTTTTCTTTATTATATCACAAAAATAGATAACGCACCAAAAATGGTGCGTTATCTATTTTATTTATAATTATTAAAATATTAGTGACTTAGGAAGTGATATTTTCTGTTGCAACTTTAAATTTTTTTGATATAATTTTGTTAGTTTATAAAACAACAAATGGATTAGGAGGTTGTATGTTTTCAGGAAATCGTTTAAAAGAAAGACGAATAGTTTTAGGTTATTCACAATCTGCTATGGCAGATAAACTTCATATCAATCGTTCCTCCTACTTCAACTGGGAGAATGGAAAAACGAAGCCAAATCAAAATAATCTCAGACAACTAGCGACTATCTTGGATGTTTCAGAAACTTATTTTGAATCTGAGTACAATATAGTCAATACTTACCTCAAGCTCTCATCAGAAAATCAAGGAAAGGTTGATCAGTATGCTGATGAGTTACTTCAAAAACAACAATCACAAGAGAAAGTAATTCCTCTTTTTGCAGTTGAGGTCTTATCTGATGTTTCACTTTCTGCTGGTCTTGGGGAATCGCTCTTTGAGGAATACGAGACAGAAACCGTCTATGCTGAGGAAGAACAGTATGGTTATGATATTGCTGCCTGGATTAAAGGAGATTCTATGGAACCCATCTATCTTGATGGCGAAGTAGCCCTTATCCGTGCTAGCGGTTTTGATTATGATGGTGCCGTCTACGCCCTATCCTGGAATGACTCTGTCTATATCAAAAAACTTTATCGAGAAGAACATGGCTTTAGAATGGTATCCCTCAACGATAACTACCCTGATAAATGGATTCCTTATGAAGACAATCCTCGTATCGTGGGACTTGTCGTAAGTCACTTTATGCCTGTTATAGGAGCTTAAATATGTCAGTCAATATTAAAGAAATGATTTATCTCAGAGATAACCGTATCTATTTTATGAAAAGGCACCCCTTTTCATGAAATTCTCAGGAGCTAAGCTCTCTACCAAACCATTATTGCCCATATCCTCCATAAAATCGACCTTGATGTCGTAAGCAGATTTGACTCTTGTACGGTTGAGGACATAATCACTAAACTCTTCCGAGCTAATCGTCTTCTTAGCATTACGGTCTGAAAAAGTAAAGCGTAAGCAACACTCATCCATGTGTTCATAAGCATAATCGGTCATGATAATAGTGTTCTCATAAGTCTCGATATACTTATCATTATTTAGGCAGACATGGTTATCCACAAAGACAAACTTCTGACTATCAATGGCCTCCTTAAAACGAACATTAGAAAAGTATTGAAAGCATAACTCGGTGAAAGAAATCGTATAGGTCTGCCTGTCCTTAAAGGCATCTAGCTCAAAACTGTAGTTTCTCAGATAACGGTCATCCAAATAATTATAGACACCATGAGCTTCTTTATAGCCTAACTCAATCATCCGAATTTTTGCGGCTTGTCTGGATACCCCAAAGAAATTTGCCAGACTATCCACCACTTCTGTGGTGACTTCAATCTTAGACAGATCACTATAAATGGATGATAAGGCACGATAGAAATCCTCAATTTTCTGTCTTGTCTGCTTCTTTGGCATAAGGATTTTAGGAGCTAGGTTATTAGCCTGCCATTCCATCCAGTCTAAATCAGTCCAGTTGGCCACATCTGACAGGTTTTCCTGTGTTCGACAGGATACCGAATCATGAGTTTCATCCACAAGCATACGCAATTCATGATAAATGCGATGAAACTCCCAATGAACACACTCGTGGATAATAGTATTGTTTAGGGAGCCAATATTTCGTTTTTGAGAAACCTCCTCATCTGCACAAATTGTTCCTTTCTTGATTAATCGCCTAATAGCTTGATTGTTAGCATCATAAGTCTCTATCTCAGTATCCTTAAAAACCATCTTACCAAAAATGGAAAAGTCAGAAGAGAGCTTGGTTTCCATGATGGTAAGCCCCATAGCAGCCGCAAGTTCAGTCACGTCAATCTTGGTAGGTGACTTGAGAGCTTGTGGATAGTATTGGGCTAGAAAAGCGTTAGCCAACTCATCAAAATCTGTCTTTTTGATATAGGGTACACCTGACCGACTGAGGAAACGGCTACACCGTCTATTTTGTTCTTTCAGGTCAACGGATTGAACCACAAAAGACTGAATACCATTATCTAGGACAACTTCTGTGACCATTGAGAGCCAGATGGTTTTCTCATCTACCTCTAATTCTCCCTTATACCGTTCGCTCACTTCCACAAAGGCAGTCACCACAATCTCCATCTCCAAACGGTTATTGTCTAACATAGAGGTGTAAATAGCATAGACATCAATATCTATCAACTCGATATAATTCCTAGGATTTCGGATATTTCTAGTTGATAAATCAATCTCCTCTCTGTGTTCAATCAAAAACGCCCTGGCCTTAGTAAAAAGGAGATTATAATACTTCTTTTGGATATAGGTTTCAAGAGATGGTCTGGACATGGCAGGACTCCTTTTCTTTTATCTTGAATTCTATTATAGCTTATGGTATAATTTTGTCAAGTTATAAATCGACAAGGAGAAAAGACCATGTTCTCACCCACAAAACTCAAACAACATCGACAAGAAAAAAATCTTTCCCAGACTGCTATTGCGAGTGTACTAGGTATTACAAGGTCTGCCCTATCTTCCTGGGAAACTGGGAAAGCTGTCCCAAATAAAAAACACTTAGACCAACTCGCTCAAGTCCTAGATATTAACATCCAAGACTTGTACGAGGAGCACCCCCACCTCACCCTCTACAAACAGCTCAACAAGACAAACAAAAAGAAGGTCGATGAGCTAACTCACGACCTTCTCAGGGCACAAAAAGTTATGCCTCTCTTTAGTGTACAAGTTCTTGATAATATCGCTCTCTCAGCAGGACATGGCTCTGGTTTCTACGACGAATACGAGACCAGAGAGGTCTTTACCGACAAGGAATATCTCTACGATGTGGCAACTTGGATTACTGGTCATTCCATGGAACCTGTCTACCAAGATGGGGAAGTCGCCCTCATCCGTGAAGGAGGTTTTGATTACGACGGAGCCGTCTATGCGGTGGCATGGAATGAGCAAGTTTATATCAAGAAAATCTACCTTGAAGCCAACGGCTTCCGTCTCGTCTCCATCAACAAAGATTATCCAGATAAGTTCGCACCAGCAGAGGATGAGCCAAGGATTGTGGGGAAAATAGTTGGGAATTTTATGCCTATAGAATAGTATAATTCATCAAAACTTTTCCGAACCTACTTCACATATTATACGAAAGACATAAAAATTTAACATTATGATAAGAAAAATCATTCTTAAGATATGAGGATTCAATAATATATAAGGGTAATTTGATTCGACTTAGCAATACTCTATCTCACTAACCTGCCAGCACTGGCACACGACTCATTACTCTTGAGTAATATTAGTTACCAAGCAACCGAAGCTCTATTAAAACTATATGACCAATCAAACTCATTGAATAAACAAGTATTTTTAGCCTTCGATAAAGCAAGCTCATATTCTCCAGAAGCGAATAAACTCTTGTCAGAAAATATTGTATTGAGACTCTCTAGTGACGGAAATGAACTCTACGGTATTTCATGGAACAAAGGAGAAAACTCAGATGAAGTTTAGCTACAATAAATTATGGAAACTTCTTATTGATAAAGGTTGGACCAAAACCAAGCTTAAGCAAAAAACAGGAATCAGCACTTCAACCATTGCAAAGTTAGGCAAGGGAGAGAATGTCACTACTGATGTACTTTTAAAAATTTGTACAGTACTAGATTGTCAGATTGGGGATATTATGGAAATTATACCGTATATTGAATGATGGTTACTGCAGATATTAAAATCAGCCTAAATGATTCAGGCTGATTTTTCTATTGATTCAAAAAAAACTATCTATTCTGTGATAACATGAATAACAGGACACTCTATGAAGATAATTTATATAAGATAGAGAAGCCATTCTCATCTGAGAAGCAATCTTTAGATAATCTTCATTGAAAAAAGTTTATTAAATTTTGAACAAAAACTACTCAACCTGACAAACTAGCATAATTAAAAAATTTTTTGAATAATAGCATATATCAAACCTAAAATAGGGACAGCTACCCATATCCAAAATTTCCATCCATTTTGAATTTCATTCTCAAGCTCCTTGTTATGAAGTTTTAGAAGTTTATTTTCATTTTCTAGTTCGCGGAATTTATCCTCTGCGTTCATCTACACTTCCTCCTTAAATTTATCCAACTGCAATTGCATAGAGATAAATATTTTTTTTATCACTAATTTCATTAATAAAAGTTTCTATTTTATCATCAAACCAACCTCCCATCGGTAAACTTTTTATTCCTAGCGCAGTAGAAACAAGCTGGATATTTTGTGCAATATGACCAGCCTCTAAATGCAAAAGTCGATAAGCTAATAATCCATATTTATTGAAAATATTTTCATAGTTCGAACATAACATAATTATCATATTTACCTTTTTAAATGAATTATTTTGTACGTCACTGTTTTTACTTGTTATTGGGGCAAATGTTTCTAAGTCTATAATATTCATACTTTTTTTAAATTCAAGTCCGTCATACTTTACTTCATATATACCATTCTTTACTTCATCCATATTATCAATATAAACAAAAGGAGTAATTGAATTTAACGCACCTGATGTAGGATAGCTAAATAAAGGAACCTCTTCTCCAAATACAAACTTGCAATTTGTAGGAGAGAATACAGTTTTCAACAAGTAAATCAGTTTGTCAAAACTCACATTCTTATCAAATTCATTTAGTAAAGACGATCTCCTTTTTAAAAGTATTTTATCAAGTGACTCCAGTTCATAATCTAACTCAAAATCTTTAAATTTAATGCTATTAGAGCCAGATATTCTATTTTGACTTTTGAAACTGTACTTATCCCTAGGCTTCGATATTTCCCAATATTTAGATTGGTATGATAATACTTTTTTTATTTTTTCAAAAATAGAAATATCAAAAAAATATTTTTCCATATTAATCAGAATTCTCCCTCAGAAAAAAATCTAGCATGGTAACTTCAATAGTGGGAGAAATTCCCATCCTATTTGCGAACATATGTATTTGGGAAGAAACTATCCCCATGTATTGCTCTTTTGAAACTAAAGTAGAAATGACAAAGAATAAATTATGAATCTTTTTAACATAAATATCAAAATCTTTATTCAAAAAATTTTTATTTTTAATAACTGTAATATTTTTTTGAATAAATTCCAAGATTTTTTTGTCAATACCGACCCCTTTACTCTCCCAGAAATTAATAGCATAGGAATCCATCTTTAAAATTTCTTCACTTGTTAAATTACATTCGTTATGAAATACAAAAATAATATAGAAAGTCAATAGAATTTTACACAAGAATTTTTTTTCGTAATAATAGTTATCTACCACATTAAGTAACGCAGTTGAAATCTGACTACAGATACAAAATAGATCTTCGCTTACTATCAGAGCTTCTTCCCCGCCATATCTCTCTATTTCCGGTATATAGGCAATGTTTTCAATAGTCGCATTTTTCCTCAATTTTCTATCCATCTTTCCGTTGTTATCAATACTCTCATTATAAATTTTCTTATAATCGGTCTTATTTAATAACTTCGTTGGAGGATTATTCTCCCAAAATTTATAAGCATACTTATTTATCATACTATCAATTGTTTCGAAATTTTGTGTATCCCTCACCAAATATCTTAATCGAATATGAGGCCCCCCTTCCCAATAACGAATATAGAAATATTTTTCAATCTGATTCTGATTAACTAATTTATCCATAAATTTTGATAAATAGATTACCAATTTATCAAATTGTTGAACATCATGATAAAATAAATGCTTTGATTTCCAATCTCTTTTCATTTATTATTCCTTTATATATAATCTTATGGAAATGGATGGGGAAGATGGTTTATGGAATTCAATGTAATACTATTTACATTTCCCCCTCTATAATCTACATAATTTTTTATCCTCTCTATATTTACACGCCGATTTGAATGTCCAAATGACATATTAAGAAGTCCAGGAATCAACACTTTAACACAATAAAGTCCAAATTTTTCGGAAACTTTATCACTTATATTCACTACATATATATCTCCAAATTTTTTTTCAATAATTTTTATTAGTGCCTGTAAATCTGAGGTAAGCGTTGCATGTGAATAAGTATTAAAAATTCTATTCTCATCAAATTCATTTTGATATTCACTATAATTATTTTTAAATAAAAAGGGCATTTTATTTTTATAATCCGCATGAGCATGATACAATATATGATCGTCAATATCTCGTATTAAAGAAAAATTATTCTGAATCTCCTCAATAAATGACTCTTTACTTCTAACTTCAATTAATCTTTCAAAAGTTGGCACAGAGGTTATTACTTCAAAAATTGCTGATTCAATTGCACTTAAAGGATTAATATGACAGCCTGCAGCTGAAAAACTTCGAATACTAGCATTTTCATTATGATTTATATACAATGCCCAAATTACTGGTATGCCCACTTCTTTAGTTATATTAAAAAGTTTGAGCTCACAGTTATCCTCTTTTAGTCTTTCATTAATAATACGTAGGCGAGATGGTAAAGATTCCCATGATAATTGTTTTACTTCTTCTTTTAAATACCATGTAAGTAAAAAATTATCTCTTTCAATAATTTCTAAAATCCCATAAAAAATAGCTTCCTCAATGCTACTCCCCAAAGCACATCCATTTGATGTTTCATAAACAAACCTTTCATTTTCTTCGCTTTTACTAAAGTCTTTATAAAATACTAGTTGCGAGGGCAATAAGCAAATTTTTCCGGTAGTTATATTTTTACCAAATATCCAATCATAATTTTTCTCAGAATCAAAATCATGAAATTTATAGGAACTATCTCTATATTCTTTATTAGAAAGACAAAAATCAACAGGATTTAATGTATTGTACTTTTTAGATAAATCAGAAAAACACCCTCTAATTAATTTTTTATAGCGTCTATTTCTAGAGTTGCAGTATCTCTCTAATGACTCTAAAAAAGCAGATTTTGTTGCAGCCTCTGTCATAAAAGTCCTTCCCCAGCCTGACTCGTAACCAGCATCAACATTAATCTCTACTGCATGGAGAGGCGCATATTCGGAAATTTTTTCATCATATGAATGATGAAAAAATCCAAAATTTCTATCTAGATATCTAGTAAAATCGAATAGATGCTCACTCTTTTTTAAACGATAATTTTTAGGAGATAATTTTTTTCCTTCACCAAGTAGAATATCTGCCATTCTTTCCGACATATCGTAACTACTATTTTCACAGCTACAACTAAAATGGAAAGTAAAATTTGTAGTATTTACCCCCTCAATACTATACTCCTCTACCTTAGGGTCTAACTTCTCATTAAATAGTATTAAATTTGATTTTAACCTATTATCAAGATTAAAATGTTTACTAGGTAATGTTCCGTATTTCAGGAATAATAATAGATTATGCTCAGGGTTGTTATCTTTAAGTTTTAATAATAGACAGTTCAAACAAGGTCTAGATGTTGATTTTGGAAAATACAATGCATATATAATATTAAAAGCATTTATTATAAAAACGATATTCCTGTTAGGTGATTTAATAATAATATTATTTATGTTTTCAATATCACGTCGAGATTTCAAGTATATGATCAAATCAACTTTTGAATCTGGGTTAAGTGTTGATAACTCTTGTGCTCTAATATCAATATTGGTATGTGCACTTAAAAGTTGTAAAAGTTGGTCCTCAACATCAACAATTTCAATTATTCTCATTTTAAACCTCTCCCATAAAGATTCCAAGCTCCAGTCCTCTCAAAGAACCATTTGAATAGTATTTTTGAGATTCATTTATATCCAGATAATCATTAAAATCATCTGATAAAACAACAAATAAATTATCCCAATTTAATTTTCCAAATAGTTGCTCAGATAAAACACTTTCAACAGAATCTAAAAGCTTAACAATACTTAATTCATTTAAGGCAATTTCTGAAAAGATTATGTTAGAGTGAAATTCCAATTGCCCCACAAAAATATTATTGTACTTAAACACTCTTCTTGTGTAACCTTTACTACCTTCGCAAGCATTTAGGAGTTTCATTTTGCTTTTGTTGATATTAATTGAGTTTTCTATCAATTCTCGCTTACTCACTATGCTTTTACAACAAACATCTTCTAATTCAAAATAATTATTTAGATTATACGAAACCATTTTTTGGATGGCTGAAAAATATGTCTTACTGATTATCAATATGTAATTTTCAGTATTCTTTAAATTATATAACAAGCAATAATAAGGAGATTTAGAAATTGACGAAAAATTTGCTACTTCACTCCAAAGAATTTCTGCACTTTTAGCAATCTTAATTTTTTCTGTCTTATTTTCCCAAGACTCTATCGGATTTTTCGGATTATCAGAATATAACTTAATATCATAAAAATAATTTCTCTTAATAAAATCAATCAAACTATTTTTCTTAGAAAAATAACTTTCACTTTTATTTTTTTCAAAATCAAACTGCTTTAATTTTCCTGGAAGCTCTTCTTTTCTAAATTGAAGATGACTCATTCCAAAGCTACTAAAATACCGATATAGTTCTAGATTATTAATTTCTAGTTTTATGTAATCCTTTATCAGAAAAACACTCCCATACTCATCCAATATTACATCTACATAATCCATATATTTCAGCCTCCTTTAAAATCGAATTCTACATATCTTTTAAATACTCAAAAAAAGCTTGATAGTTAAAATTTGACTTACTAAAGACAATAGTACTTAGAGCTCCACACAACACAGTCCTTTCTACACTACTTACTTGTAACATTGAAAAAATTTCATAAACTTGGTTCACGAGAGACCTATATCTTTGAAATTGCCAACTATCAAAAAAATCTGAAAATCCTTCAATTTTAAATAAAGACTGGTGAAAGTCACTTAGCTTGGCTACTTCTTTTTGTACGTTATCAATCTTATAGTCTAGCGAATTATATAACAATCCTGATTTTGCTAATAATTCGCTATATGTCGTTATTTCGCTTAATATATGATCCCAATCATCAAATAGCTGATTCTCAAAGGTATCACTTGGAGAATCAACTAAAGTTCTATCCAGATTTATAATATAATCTGAATATTGCTCAACTAATTTAGAAATAGAGGAAACAATCCTCTGTTTAACCGAAACATATTTATCTGAGGTGAGTGAATCTAATCTGCTCATATAACCTTGATAATGAGAAAAAAATGACATACACCCAAATTTCGCTCCTTTAAATTCATCATAGCAAAATTGCTTTGAAGTCAAATATAATAATTTCAATAGTAACAATCTTTTTTTATCATCCTCTAAGTCAATAATTTGATTTCTATATTTACACAACAAAATCAATTTTAATTTTTCAATTTTTATAAATTCAACATTCGGATAAATTTTAGATATTTTACTTTGCCAATCTAATTTTTCTTCCACTATTGAGTAATCTGTTTTTATATTCGTTAAATCCATTTTGGGACCAGAATGATTTAGTATGTTAATTTGGTTTTTTACCTGCTCAAGAGTATTCTTATTTGTAACCCTAAATTCCTTAAACAAACCTAAAATTTTAGTAAAAAAATCTGTTAATAAGACAGTTGTTTGCTGTCCTCCTGAATGTAATATTTGAATACTAAAACCATTACTACTATCAACTTTAATTGAATTAATTGCATCCATCAATTGCTTATTTTCATTTATAAATTCATATAATTCATACAGAACTTTACCTCTAATTTTAGAATTATATATGTAACAACGTACTTTACTTGAAATCATAATAGATTGCTCCTATTCAGTATACTCTTTTATATACTCTGTCATCATTACATCTTCATCAAGATTTGGAATGAGTTCTTCAATAACCATGTAATCAAACTTGTTTAATTCTTTAAAGAATAAC
The DNA here is from genome assembly GCF_041807725.1 of Streptococcus sp. E17BB. Lineage (NCBI taxonomy): Bacteria > Bacillati > Bacillota > Bacilli > Lactobacillales > Streptococcaceae > Streptococcus > Streptococcus sp. E17BB. The sequence goes on along the minus strand of NZ_JBGTZC010000015.1, from coordinate 38,824 downwards.
TTATTGAAAAGTATACTGGTAAAATCAAAATACTGGGGCTTTTCAAGATTAACAAAATAGTTCTTATCTTCTTCTATAATTTTCCCAAAGTAGACCATTACTTTAGTATTGAAACCAGCTCCTTCTAAAAAATTTAAAATGTACTCTATTTTATCTGGAAATCTCGAATCCAAAAAATCATTTATATACGAAACTGATACAATAATCTTCTGTCTTGAAAGAACAACATTGTCTAACTCTATCCTAGGAATTGTAACTTTATCTTTACCACTTAATACTAAATTATTAATTATCTGCTTTGATAAAGAAATTTGAAATGATCCACTGTTACTGATTGTATCCAAAGTAGCAGCTAGAGCAGGAATTGCTGACTTAATTACAGAACCTTGGAAAATAGTTTTTATCAATTCCCTTCTATTGTTAAACAACCTAATTCTGTTGTTACTATCAACACCAAACAAGAGTTCACTCATTTTTATAACTTTTTTTATATACTTAACATTGATTTGGTGATTTGGGATTTCAATTATTTTCTCAGCTGTCAATACTCTAGAATTTGCATTAAATCCCCAACAATAAAACATATCCGCAATTCTCTTTTCAAAATTTAAAAAGTCAATATATTCTCTAACTTCTTTAATAGCGAATATTTTCGGATAAAATGTAAGGAACCTATTAAAATATGCTAAATATCCTGGGTAAATATTATTCACTACTACTTTATCTCCAGATAACTGAAAAAATATGCTATTTGAAAAATCTAGCAAATCATTCTCTTTTAAAAAGTTCTCCAACTCTTCTACAAAATCATTTTTTATTACTACTGTTTTATCCACATCAACCCCATTCAAAATATTTTTTATAAATTCCTCTCTAAAAAGTAGTAATTGCTTCAATATATTTGACATATATTCATCTGGATAATATGTTTCCAAATTAACATTAGCGAGTCTAGGAGCTTCTTTTATGATTATGTTAACTATATCCTGAACTATTTCTTCTGATGTCCCTACCTTCTTGTGTTCTCTCTTGTATTTATTATAATAATATTGTCCGAATAGTAGCTGAAAAAACAAATTACTATCAAATAATCTCGTTAGAATTAATAGCTTTCTTATTGACTTATTGTCAACTTTTAAACTTTCTTCTTCAATTTGCCTCAACTCTACAATATCTTGATAAATAAAATTATCACTACTAACATTGTTAATATTTAATAGTTCACATATTTGCCCAAAACAGTCTTTGAGTGATTGAATCTGAACTTCAGAATGTAAAAAATTATAATTTATTATTTCTAATAGACGCTTTGATTCTAAAAGTAGCAAAGACACTTTATTTACTATAGGGTTCTTACTATTTTTATCAGAAATCCATTTTAGCAAATCCTCTAAAATATGAGGAGATTCAGACAGATACTCAACAGAAAGTAACATTTTATTTTCTAATAAAAACTGTATTACCTGTGATTCTTTACTAGGATAATAATCTGCTATAAAACTCAATAAATTCTTGTATGATATTTTTTCTACTGAACCTATCTTATAATATAAATCTTCTAAAAATTTCGTTTTAGGAAATTTATAAAAAGTATCAAGAGTTTCAAATACCTTTGATGAGTCATTTCTGCTTTTTGAAGCAGTGTACACCACTTGATTTCCACTAAAGGTCACAGTATCATTCATATAGAAATGCAGTGTCACTAGGAAATCATTGAAATACTTTAATTTTTCAAAGACTTCTAACAACAATTTATAATTAATTTGAACCGAATTCTTTTTCTGTTTAATCCCCTCTAAGGAAGAATGACATAATATTTCACTACTAGTCAAAGTGCTGAAGGGACTTAATTTCAATGTTGCCCGACACAGTATTTTTAATAAATAATAATCAAAATTTCGATTTTTTTTGTTGTGTACAATAGGTAATTGACTAATATACCGTTTGTATCGACTATATGCACTTGAAGATAGAAAGCATATCCCATTTCGAATATTTGGATTTTTACTAACTTTGAAAATAATTTCTCTCTCTTTTAGATATTCATTTTCGATTACTTGCTCAATCTCTAATTTTATAGAATCCAGTTTTTTCTTACAATCCTTTAGCGTAACTACCTTTTCCTTTAAATCAAAACTTAATTCTTCTAAAGGTATCTTCGAAATATTGTCATTAAAAATTTTTCTTTTAAGTCCGACTAAATCACTTCTGTTTTTCCCTGAAATAGTTGCAATCTCTTGTTCTAATTTTTCCAACAAAAGTTCTTTCAAGTGATCAAACTCTTTTTGTTCTAACTTTCGTAGGATATATAAAGACTGTAGTTTCTCCGAAGATAATTGAAATAACCAATTGGGACGTAAAGGATTTTTTCTCATTATGGTTATTGGAAATTCTTTCATAACCCCCCCTAATACCTATCATTTAGGAGCTAGAAGCCTCCTACACAAAATATAAATTGAAATCTCAACCTAATAAAGATTATTCAAATTTCATACTTCATGGCTGCTACTAGACTATTTAAATAGTATTTTTAGTCATATTTAAAAATTTTTATAGCGATAAATAAGAATACTACTGTAAATGTCAGCACCACAGCAAAATCCACAGCCGAAGCGCTTCCATTTATCCAAGTATCTTTCAATAAACTTAGAGCAGGATAAGTAGGCAATACTTTACTTATCTTTTGTAAAATTTCAGGCATAAGTTCCACTGGGTATGTTGCACCACTTATAAAAATCAAAAAGAAATATGAAACAAGTGCAACTGATTGGGACGTTTTAGCATCTTTTGTCAAATTTGCAAATATCATTCCTAGCAAGTAAACCATACACCATACCACAAAGAAAACTCCTATCATTGAAAAAATTGCTTTTCCATTTAAATTCATATCCAGTATATAAATTGCTGTTAAAAGAAGAGAAACTACCGAGATAGTAACAACAAACAGTTGCAACAAAAAATTTGCAATAATAAAATCAAAGGTTGATACTCCAGATAATTTTAAGCGCTTAAAAAATCGGATTAATCGATTATATGACATACCAACCCCAACATTCCCAACTCCAATAACTAATATTGTCAAAAAAACATACATTGGGAAACTATAGTCAACCGTTGCAACTTTTTTCCCCTCCAAAGTAATTTCAGAAAAATTTGTCGACTGCATCCATAAAAAAAACTGAGGAGCAATGAAGCCAAAAAATAAAATTACTGGTGTTCTCATTAATTTCAAAAATTCAACTTTAAACAATCCAAAGAATTTATTCATTAAAAGTTCCTCCTAGCACTACTTCGTACATATTACTAACACTTCCATATTCCTCTATAACTGCTGATATTTTTTTATCAATTTCAATTTTTCTATTATTGATAAGTACAACCCTATCGCAGAGTTCCTCGATTTCTTCCATATAATGACTCACAATAATAAGTGTTCGCTCTTCTGAAAATTTCTTTATATAATTTCTTATTTTAGACCGACTAAGTGAATCCAGACCTGTTGTTATTTCATCAAAAATAAGTATATGCGGATCATGGAACAATGAAAACACAATATTTAACTTCTGTCGCTCACCTCCAGATAGATTGGCAATTTTTTTTCGAATCAATTGTTTTAATTCAAACAGTTCTAAATAAAAATCAGCTTTGCCTTTTATGTTATAAATACTCTCCATTAAATCACAATAATCTCTTATTGTTAATCTTTCATCAAAACTAGCATCCTGTAGTTGTACTCCAAAGTTTCTATAGAATTGTCCATCATTTAAAGAATATTTTATTTCTCCAACTTTAGGACTTTTTAATTTTAATATAGCATTTAGTAAAGAGGTCTTTCCACATCCATTTTTTCCTATAATTGCTATTTTTTCGCCTTCATTGATTCTAAGATTAATATTCTCCAAAATAGTATCTGCCCCATAAGCAATTTTAATATTTTTTAATTCAATCATTTTTACCTCCAATTGTTACTGAATTGTCCATCCACCATCAATAACTAAATCATGTCCAGTTATCATTTTTGCCCTACTGCTTATTAAAAATAAAATAGCACCTGAGATGTCTTTAGGAGAGGCGTAACGCTGCAACGGTATTTTCTCTTTTGCATCTAATAACATATACGAACTGTTTAATAGTTCACAGTTATCTTTTGTTTCAATGAATGTTGGGGAGATTGAATTTACTCTAATATTAAATAGAGATAATTCCAAAGCTAAACATCTACATAGCTGACTCAGCATAGACTTACTGACACAATAAGGCAACCTTTGAGTATTTGCAACTATTCCGTGCTGAGAAGAAATTACAACAAAACTCCCCTCTGTTCTCCTCCTGATAAATTCTTCTGCAATATCCTTTATAAATAGTGAAGCATATATAAAATTTAATTCAAAAACATCACACAATTTATTATAGTCCCACTGAAAAAAGGGTACTAGTAAATTCTTACCAATTATAAATACACAAGATTCAATTTTATATTTTTCAAAGATTTTACTTATAATATTTTTTACAGTAGACCTTTTGCGTATATCTATTCCAAAAAAATCAACGTTTGTTTGATTTCGAAATATATTATAAAATTCTTCCTCCCGAGCGGGTAAATCAGAAGCAACTACAAAATAATTCTCCTTTATTAAATCAAAAATTGTTCTTTTCCCAATTTCGCTACATGCCCCAGTGACTAATACAAATTTCATATTTTAAACATCTCCTCATACGTCTTCTTTATTATATTTACTATTGCAGTAACTTCATCAGTTTCCGTAATAAACATAGGGACAAGTGTAATTCCATAATTAGTATCATTGCTATATACATATGTAATTAATCCATTACATAACAGTTCTTCAAAAAAGCACATCAATACCTCATGATTTACTATATTATGGAATTCCAAAGTTATAAACAATCCCTTAATAAAGAATCTACTAAGATAAGGAGCTAACTGCATTTCGATTTCTTGTTTAAATAGAGTTGATAAATTTAGAACTTTCTTCTTGTAGTTTTTCTCTTTATATTTTGTTAGAACATACATAGCACTCGCTGTTAATATCGGATTAAAATTCTGTGTAGAAAAGTGTTCAAAGGTATCCGTAGTAGATAGTTTTTCAAAAACGGTATTTTTAAAGATTGTAACACCAAATGGTAATATACCATTGTTTATACCTTTTGATAAACAAATTATATCCGGTCTAACACCTAAATCAATATATGCAAACTTTTCACCAGTTCTATAAAATCCAGTTGATACCTCATCAAAAATAATTTGAATTTCATAATCTTTACAAATACTCACAATTTCTTCCATCACCCACTTAGGAATTTCAAAACCTCCGCCATAACAAATTATAGGTTCAATAATAATTGCTGCCGTTTTTTTATGATATTGCTTGACATATTCTCTGAAGAATTCTAAAGTTACTTTATCATGTATAAAAGGAATAAAAACATGTCCTCCCATTAATGGAGAGTAGGGTTCAAATAATCGGCGTTGCGTCCCAGATATACTCCAAGCACCTATCGTTCCTCCATGATAACTTTTATCAAATGAAACAATCAATTTTTTCTCATCATTTCCATTTAAATTATGATATTTTCGAGTAGCCTTGATAGCAACCTCGATGCTTTCAGAACCAGATAAAGAAAAATATACATTACCATCCAAATATTCAGCAAACCTCAAAAGGGCTTCTGCATAGCTCTTATTTATTTCAGTGGTAGATATCCATGGATTCAATGATCCACACACTTTAATTTGGTTTGTTATTGCTTCAGTGATTTCTTCATCATTGTACCCTAAATTTTTGTTCCAAAGGCAGCTAATTGAATCTAAATACTTCTTACCTTTGGAATAGACGTGACACCCATCGTGACCATCAATAACTAGCAGATTATTATATCTCTCTCTTTCAACCGATGAAAAAATTTGCGACATAGCCCCCTCCTCTAAATTAATTTACTTTGAGGAAATATAATATTTTAAGTTAACTCTGTCTACTACGTATCTAACTTGATTTATATAAAATACTATATATCTCCGATAATATTGTTCAGTAAAATTTTTTGGTTCAACATATACTTTATCCATTATTGAAATTTCTTTTTTTATTAGAAGTGATATCACCAAACTTTTTAATAGATTTTTTATTTTCCAACTATCTAGTATATGTTTATTTCCATTAATAAGTTCATTTTCATTCTTATCATCGTTCAATTGATTAAAATCTTCAAATTGAAGCATGCAATTATCCAAATCACCATCTTTGAAAGCGAATCTACTAGCTTGTTTTCTATAATTTAAATAATTAAAAAGATCCAAATTAATCAAATCTTTTGTGCTAGAAATTGACAAACGTGCGATATCAATGAAAGATTCATTATTTACTACAATAAAATTCTCATTTTTATAATATGGAATAATAAATTTCACGAGTATTTCCCCAGTTAAATAAAACTGAAAAAGCATTTCTAGAAATTCATATCTTTCTTGAAAAGTAAATAAATCAACTAAGACTTCTCTCCCATCATATACTTTAACATCTGTATTCTTGTAGTTTTTAAAGTTATGATAACTGATAGGAAAAGAATCAATTTTAATGCTACTCGATTTATCCCAAATTTGTATCTGGTCAGCTAATTGCACTACATTAACTAACCCAAAGTTACAAAAAGTTGAAGTATTATCAGTAATAAAAGAACTATTTACATTACTATTTAAAAGCAGATAGTCTAAATCTACATTTGTAAAATTATCAATTGATAAATGAATTACACCACTGTATTTCTTTTCTATTGGATATATCCCTGTATAAAAACACAAAAAACCATTTTTAAATACTGAAAAATCAATATCAAAATTATGTTCATACGGTTCCCAAATAATATGTTTACGGAATTTAATAAAAAAATCATTAAACAGGAGAAAGCTTAGATTATCCCTTATTATAGAATAACTTTTCGGATATTTTATAATAATGTCCCCATATAATCTCCGAGCTATACTTAAAACTTTATAATACGTACATTTTTCAATAGGGATATTATTTACAAAGACACTTACTAATCCTGAATTCTCTAATTTAAAAAAAATATTATTATCCATAGTTTTAATAATAGAAAAGCCTGCTAAGACCTTTAAACTTAGCAGGCAGACTAAAGCTAACCGGCTAAAATATACCGACTAACTATGTGCAACACGATGAACAACATGAGCAAGAACCGCATGTTGAATAAACGTTATCTCCAGTACTACCACTTGAAGCAGCAGTTTCAGGAAGCACAGAGACGTCATCAAGTTCGATGACTTCAAATTCAAAGTCATCAAGAAAAGAAATATCTAAATCTCTCTGTTTATCCATTTCATCATCCTCCTTATTATTTTTTACAATATCATTGTAAACGATTTCTTTTCGTTTGTCAAGCTTTTTATAAAAAAAAGTCACAACGTACTCATGAAGAGGAAACAACACATTTCTTCTGAAAAAAATGATTATAATCTGGAATTATGTTCTATAAAAATTCACTTCAATTAGCTAAGATTTAAATAGATTTTTTAAAGGGGATAATTGTCTAAAATTTAACTTTTTACAAATCAAGGTGCCTCTCTAAACTAGCAACCTCTCTAATAACTTTACCCATATAGCTATAGACAGTATAAAAGCCTTGGAAACAGCTTATTCCAAGGCTTTCTTTGTATTCTATTGTATCAATTACCTTATTCCGATTTCGGTGTGGTTACTCATTTTGATACAATTTAAGCGTTCTAGGATTTAGGGGGGACATCTATTTCCTCATACTCCTTTACCCACGTCCCCCCTTTGTGTCTACGGAAATAGATACCTTATAAATTTCCCAGAACTTCAGCTACCTCAACTGAGGTAGTCACTCTGATACTACCCCACCCCAAGCTAAAAAGCCTTGTCTCCAAGGCTTTTTAGCTTGCTTTCGTTCAAAGGTTTCTAGGCTTTCACCAGCAAACCAACTACCTCGACGTGATGCGTCTGTGGAAAAAGATCCACTGGTTGCACCTTGGTCAGCTGGTAGCCGAGTTCTTGGTAAAGCTTAATGTCACGCGCCATGGTGGCTGGGTTGCAGGAGATGTAGGTGATTTTTTCTGGGGACATGGCAGAGCTGGCACGGATAAAGCTTTCGGTTAGCCCTTTTCGTGGTGGATCGACGATAATGACCTTGGGGCGAAGCCCCTCGCTCTGCCATTTTGCCATCGCATTCTCAGCCGTATCACAGGCATAATGGGCGTTCATGATGCCGTTGTTCTGGGCATTTTTCATAGCGTCTGCGACAGCCTTGTCCACGACCTCGACCCCGTAAACAGCTTTGACTTGACCTGCTAGAGAGAGGCCGATGGTACCAATCCCAGAATAGGCATCAATGACAACATCGTCTGTACTCAACTCTGAAAAATCAATCGCCGTCTGGTAGAGTTGCTCAGCCATTTCCGTGTTAACCTGATAAAAGGACTGGGCTGAAATGGCGTAAGTATTGCCTAAGAGCTGGTCCTCAATCGTGTCGCGACCGTAAAGCGTGATGAACTCCTGACCAAAAATCACGTTAGTCGCTTGGTCGTTGATGTTCTGGATAATAGAAACGAGATTAGGGAAGTCAGCGGTCAGCCGCTCGATGAGCTGCTCAACACGGAAAATCTTGGGACGGGTTGTCACAATCACCAACATCAGCTGCCCTGTCGCATAGCCACGACGGACCACGAGGTGGCGAATCAGTCCAGCTCCCGTCGCCTCGTCATAGGGTTTGAGGTCAAACCGACGAAGCAAGTCTCGCGTCGCCTTAATCAAGCGGTCAATCTCTGGATGCTGGATATAATAATCCTCAATCGGTATGAGGTCATGCGACCCTTTTCGGAAAAAGCCCGTCTCAAGCTGTCCATTGACACGGCGGACAGGAATAGCCGCCTTATTGCGATAAGCCAGAGGTTGCGCCATACCGAGAGTATCCAAAATAGGAGCATCCGTAATCCCTGCAATCTTGCTTAGAGCAGCCTTAACCTGAGCAGTCTTAAACACCAGCTGCTGGTCATAGGTCAAGTGACCCAGATCTGCAATCCCCGTCCGTAGATAGCTCGTATCAAGTGCCTGATTTCGGTGGGGTGACAGGCTGTGATAGGTCTCCACCTTACCAAAGCCAACCGATTTTTTGACCTTCAAGACCCGCATGGCAATCTGCTCACCTGGTAGGGCATTGTCCACAAAAAAGACCAGCCCCTCGCGCTTAGCCACCCCCTGCCCCTCATGGGTCAGGTCTACAATCTCAACATCAATCACATCATTCTTTTTTAGCATGTTTTCTCTTTTCTATTCATAAAAATTGGAGCAACGTCTCGTCCCTCCATTATACCATATTTAGCCCTTCCTATAACAAGTGACAAACAATAAGTTCTATGTTATAATATCTCTATAGTTTATAGGATAAAGGAATTTTTTATGAAACGCTTTTTTAATCTGATGATTGTTACTATATTGTCGCTTGGGTTAATGGCCTGTTCAAAAACCAATCAGACTGATGACACAACTTCTTCTGTTGAATCTCAACAGATTGTAGCCAAGCACTCTGATATTCGACTAAAATTTAATGACATTAGTCTTGCTAAAGCAGATCAAGAATTTAAAGGCGGGACAAATCTCGCAAAACTGAAAGAATTATTTGGCGAACCTGTTTCTCATGAACAAGTACCAGCTGGAGATGTCACGCTTGACGTGTACCGCTGGCAGTTTGAACATGTTGAAGTCCTTGTCCAACTCTACCAAGACAGCGCCATCGCACGTTCAATCTCTAATTTTTACTTTATCAGAGATTCCAAGATTGATGCAAAAACCTTTGAACAGCTTAAAGAAGGCATGACCTATACACAAGCAGTTGACCTCTTAGGTGAACCTGATGTCCTCTCTCAAGGAGTATCCTCTGACAAGGAAGAACTCCAAGCACTCTGGGTAAGTGGCTTGAAAACAGACAATCAAGCGCAACTTCAGCTCCTCTTTGAGAACAATGCACTCAAAACTAAAAATCAACAAGGTCTCTCTGACTAATTAGAAAAAGAATACTGGCATACCCAGCATTCTTTTTTTACTGTCTGTAAACAGCTAATGGAGAGAAACTTTGGCTAGTTGGCATAACTTCTAAACGATTGATGTTGATATGTGGTGGCTGTTGAAACAACCATGTGACCATATGCGCGATATCCTCAGGTTGGAGACTGTTTGTGCCGTCATAAAGTTCTTGTGCACGCTGGGCATCACCTTTGAAGCGAACAGTCGAAAATTCTGTACCTCCTGAAAGACCAGGTTCAAGGTTGCTCACACGAACACCCGTGCCTGATAAATCCGCCCTTAAATTCAGGCTAAACTGTTTCATGAACGCCTTGGTCGCCCCATAAATATTCCCACCTGGATAAGGGTAAGTACCTGCAATAGAGCCAATGTTAATGATATAGCCCTTCTGTTCAACAAGGGTAGGCAAGAGCTGGTGCGTCAGATAAGTTATACCAACAACATTTGTTGTTATCATGACTTCCCAGTCAGCAAAATCTGCTTCCTGTGCCTTATCAAGCCCCAAGGCTAAACCAGCATTATTTACTAAGCCTGATATCACCACACCTTGCTCACGCAGTTCCGACAGCGCAGCCGTCACAGAAGCCTTATCGCTCACGTCCATCTGAATTGGAATAAACCGTTCTCCTAGTTCTGCTTTTAAGCTCTGCAATTTATCAAAACGCCTCGCTGCACCAACAACTGTATAGCCAGCGCTCACCAAATCATGGCAAATGGCACGCCCAAAACCTGCGGAAGCGCCCGTTACTAAAATACTTGTCATGTCATATCCTCCTATTCTACGATGTATTATACCACATTTTTCGTGAGAGAGTTGACTGCGGCTTGACTTTGTTTTGAGATAGCAGTACAATAAATTTGAACTATTAAATCTAAAGGAGATGATGTTATGATTCGTTTTGACCATGTGTCTAAACTTTATGGAGAATTTGAGGCACTATCTGACCTCAATCTAACCATTAACAACGGGGAAATTTTTGGACTTATCGGTCACAATGGTGCTGGCAAAACCACAACAATCAGCCTTCTAACCTCCATTATTCAGGCGACTTATGGAGAGATTTATGTTGATGACCTGCTCCTGACCCAGCACCGCGATGCCATTAAAAAACAAATTGCTTATGTGCCTGATTCACCTGACATCTTTCTACATCTGACTGCACGTGAGTATTGGCAGTTTTTAGCGAGCATTTATGGAGTGTCTAAGGACATGGCAGAGCAGCGTATTAGTGACCTCTGTGCTCTGTTTGACATGACTGATAAGCAGGATAATCTCATCGATAGCTTTTCGCATGGGATGCGGCAAAAAGCAATCATCATCGGTGCCCTCATTCCAAATCCTGACATCTGGATTTTAGACGAGCCCTTGACTGGATTAGACCCACAAGCCTCATTTGACCTCAAACGTCTCATGAAAGAACATGCCCAAGCTGGACATACCGTGCTGTTTTCAACCCATGTCTTATCAGTAGCAGAGCAACTGTGTGACCGTATCGGGATCTTGAAAAAAGGGCAACTTATCTTTGTTGGAACCTTGGACGACTTGCGCCAAACTTACCCAGACAAGGACTTAGAGACCATTTATCTGGAGCTGGCTGGTCGTCAGCAAGAAAGTACAGGTAGCTGAGATGAATTGGAACAATGTCAAAGAACTTTTAAATATTAACTTCCTATCTGCCCATCCTCAAGTCACCTCACAGGTTCAAGCCAAGCAAGCCCAGAAACCAAAGAAAAAGTTTTCAGTGATTAGGGGCGTTCGTAACCAATTTCTCATACTCAGCTTCGTTTTCTTTGTCCTCTATTCAACCATGTTTATCGGTATTGATTACAGCAAGTCACCAGGCTATTTCTCAATACAACTTGCCTTGTTTAGCTTGATTGCACTGGGAACTGGCTTTAACAGCCTGTTTGCCGTCTTTTACGACAGTAAAGACACCAAGCTCTACCTCTCTTTGCCAGTCAAGTCAGAGGAAGTCTATCTGGCTAAGCTACTAGCCGCTCAGCCTGCTATTCTGACCTACCTCATTCCTCTCTTGTCTCTGCTAGCCATCGCCTACTGGCAGATTGGATCGCCAGTCATTGCAATAGTATTGACACTTCCTATGTTTTTACTCTTGCTACTGGCCATCAATACGGTGTCACTCCTTCTTCTGGATAGAATTGGTCAAGTCCTTGAAAAAAGTCGCCATAAAAAAATCATCTCAACAGGTCTAGTTGTCCTATCAACTCTTCTGTCTGTTGGTCTAATTTTTTTAGTGCAAAGTAGCTCAACTAGTGTTCGTTTGGCTGGAGACGGTGGTCTAATCACGGCTAAGATTCCTTACTTTATTGGATTTTATCATGTTGTGGCAAACCCATTTAGCCTCGACAGCGTCTTGCACTTCTGGTTACCTAATGCCCTCCTGATTGCCTTGGTCATCTATATTCTAAAACGAGTTATTCCGACATACTTTGACCAAATGCTAAAAATCAGTGCCAACCAAGGGCAGGTGACACGCAAAAAACGAACAAACTCAAAAGAATACAGCCTAAAAGAGGCCATCGTTCGTCATCATCTTAGCACAATCAAGGATGGTAATTTACTCATGCAGGCTTTCTTGATGCCTTTGATTGTCGGGTTTAGCGGCTTGATGCCAATTGTCGGCTCTGAGGGTGCTAACTTTTCAGCTATTGCGCCAAGTTACTATGGTACTGCTTTGGTTTTAGGCTTAATGCTAGGCGCATTGACAACTGGTGCGACAAGCCTCTTGTCTGTGGGGATCTCCCTCGAACGGGAAAATCTAAACTTTATCCGCACGCTACCGATTAATTTTATTAGCTTTTTACAGTCAAAATTTTATACCCTTCTCTTGGTTCAAATCGTTCCAATTCTCGCACTTCATATTCTAGGTGGACTGATACTAAGACTATCCCCACTCCTCATCCTTGCTTACACCATTGGTTATTTGGCAGCCGCTTATTTAGTCGGTCTAAGGGCTTACCGACGAGATTACAAACTCTTAGACCTTAACTGGCAAAACATTAACCAGCTCTTTAGTCGTGGCCATGGCCAGTGGGTTGTCGCTTTTACCATGCTTGGTGTGATGTTTCTTGGAATGTTCATTATCATTGGCTCAATCATTATGAGTAGCTTTGTCTCAGCTCACCTGATTAGCGCAGGACTGACCGCCCTCGCTTTCGTCATTCTAATCATCGCCTATTGGTTTGTCGGTCGCGGTTTCTGGAAAACATTTGAATAAACCATGGATAACTAAAAAAAGAAGTGAGGTCACTTCTTTTTTTAGTTATCTAACGTTTGTGCTGCGGTAATGATTGACAGCTTGTAAATGTCTTCTGAACTTGATCCGCGTGATAGGTCATTAATTGGTTTGTTAAGACCTTGCAAGATTGGACCAACGGCTTCAAACATGCCCAAACGTTGTGCAATCTTATAGCCGATATTACCTGATTGCAAGTCTGGGAAGATAAAGACGTTTGCCTGACCGGCAACTGGGCTATCAGGAGCTTTGAGTTTAGCTGTAGCCTCAACAAAAGCTGCGTCAAACTGGAGTTCACCGTCCAAGGCCAAGTCAGGGCGAGATTCTTTTGCCAGGCGAGTCGCTTCAACAACTTTTTCAACCTGAGCACCGCTACCACTTCCCATCGTTGAGAAACTGAGCATAGCGACTTTAGGGTCAATGTCAAAGATTTTTGCAGTATCAGCTGTGCTGATTGCAATTTCAGCTAATTCTTGAGCATTTGGATCAATGTTAATCGCACAGTCAGCAAAAATGTAACGTTCATTAGTATTTTCACGGTTCATCAGGAAAACACCTGACGTCCGTGAGATACCTGGCTTTGTCTTAATGATTTGTAGGGCTGGACGAACCGTATCCGCTGTTGAATGAATAGCACCAGAAACCATCCCGTCTGCCAAGCCCATTTGCACCAGCATCACGCCAAAATAGTTCACATCACGCAAAATCGTTTCAGCATCTCCTGGGCTGACTTTGCCTTTACGAATCTCAACAAAAAGCTCTTTCATCTGATTAAAATCAGCATAGTCATTTGGGTTGATAATCTCGATACCAGGGTTAGAAAAGCCAAGGTCTGTCAATAAACTATGAACATCTTGAGGATTACCAAGGATAATTGGCTCAGCCAGACCTTCAAATTTCATACGAGCTGCGGCACGAACCACACGATGGTCATTGCCCTCAGGGAAGACAATCTTGATGTGCTTACCAACAATTTTCTGCTTTAATTCACCAAATAAATTCCGAATTTCCATCTCTAACTCCTTGTTCCTATGTTTTATCTTTGGTCAGTGGGTATCCGCTTCTCAACAGTTTCTATAATAACCTTTTCCATATCATCTGTCAAGTTTGAACTCAGGTTGATTTGTTTCTCCTCAAAGGGGTGAAAAAAGCTCAGGGAATGACAGTGCAACGCCTGCCGATGAATGCCATAGGATAAATTTCCTCCATACAAATCATCTCCCAACAAAGGGTGACCAATGTGAGAAAAATGTACCCTAATCTGATGTGTACGCCCGGTATGGAGTTGAATATCCACCAACTTTACCGCTCCATAACGCCCAATCACTTGAAAACTAGTATGGGCTGGCTTGCCAGAGTCATGAACCCGTCTGGTGATAATAGATTCCTCATCACGAGCAATCGGTGCTACAATCTCACCCTCATCTGGAAGTTCTGCTTCTCCTTCAACGAGGGCGTAATAGCGCTTTTCGATAGTTTTAGACTGGAGCTGTTTGTCCAGCCTGGCATGCGCATAGCCGTGCTTGGCAAAGAGCATGAGCCCGCTGGTATCACGATCTAATCTGGTCACGATGTGCACTTGCTGATTAGGATAATTTTGGCTTACCAGATAATGTTTGACAAAATTGGCGATGGTGTTGCTGTGAATAGCACTCGGTATCGACGCATAGCCAACAGGTTTATCAATGGCTAGAAAATGGTCATCTTCATAAACGATGGTCAGAGGGTGCTCGATAGCCACCAAATTTTCAAAAGCGGCCTCATCAGGAATATCAACTGTTACCACATCTCCGATTGACAGATGATAAACAGCATTTTCGGCTCTGCTATTGACCCAAATCCCACCACCTCGGAACTTGATTTTGGCTAACAGTCCTCGGGAAATATCCTGTGCTTTCAGAAAGGTCTTGACCTGACAGATCCTATCCGCGGTAAAGGTGAATCTCATCTATCCAAATCTCCTAAGAAGGCATCTTTAACCCGTTGCCAAAAACTAGTATGCCAAGGGGTCGAAACAAAATGAACTTTTTGAGGACTTATCTGATACTCTATTTTAACAATGTCCTTATAGGTATAGGTTTTGTTATCGACAGAAACGATGTAGCGCCCAGTTTTTTTAGGATAGACCTCAATATGGTCTTTTTTAGGCACAATCATCGATGAACCGATGCTACGGTAAACCCGATTGTTAATACTAGCAATCTCAGTCAGTTGAAGCGCCTCAATAGTCGGATGGAGAACTGCACCACCGAGTGATTTATTATAAGCTGTAGAACCAGTCGGAGTAGCCACTAATAGCCCATCGCCACGAAAACGCTCTAATTTGACATTATGAACAAGCACATCAGCGACCATGGTTTTTTCAATCCGCTTAATGGTTGACTCATTGAGAGCAAGCCCGCGAATGCGCCTACCATCAGCTAAGGCGATGGAAACTTGAAGGATTGGATAAGAAATTTTCTCTCCTGTATCCTCGCGCAAAGTGGTAATCAGTTCATCCACCTGATGTTCCAGATAGTCAGTGTAAAATCCCAAATGACCAGTATGGATACCAACAAATCGCACATGCTCTAACTCATTTTCATAGGTGTGAAAGGCCGATAACAGAACCCCGTCACCACCGATGGTGATCACAATGTCAGGTGATTTTTTTGTCAAGTAAAATCGCTCATCCTTACGGAGTGTTGTAAATAATTTGTTGGCAATTTTCTTGCTTTGAAATTTATGGTTGGCAATGATTGCCACACGTTTAACGGTAGAATTCGTCTGTATCATCACTATTTCCAACCCCATCACTCAATGTTCCCACAACAGGATCAAAGAGCAACTGAGCCTCTCTAATATCGTCTCTAATTTTACTCATTTCATCGTCCAACTCACGGGCAATTCGAGCGGTCACCTCCAAACGGTGGCGAATTTCATCTGGAAAATTGCCTTGGTACTTGTAATTCAAGGAATGCTCAATCGTCGCCCAAAAATTCATCGATAAGGTCCTGATTTGAATTTCAACATTGACCTCACGCCGACCTTTTATGGTTTCGACAGGATACGTTACGATCACGTGATAAGAGCGATAGCCACTGTCTTTCATATTAGCGATGTAGTCTTTTTCTAAAATCACCGTCATGTCTTGCCTTTGACGAAGGAGCTCAACAACCTTGTAAACATCGTCAACAAACTGTACCATGACACGTAAACCAGCAATGTCCTCGATACCTTCTGAAATATCAGCTAGGTCAACCTCATAGCGCTCCATCTTTTCGACGATACTCTCTACAGACTTGACCCGCCCCGTCACAAACTCGATAGGCGAATGTAAGCCCTGCTTACGAAACTGCTTGCGAATCCCCCTTAATTTAATCTTTAATTCCCCCACCGCTTGGATATAAGGATCTAAAAATTCTTCCCATTCAAACATCTCGACACTCCTTTCATGTACAAGAGCTTCATTTTGTAGTAAAATGAACATAACACTTTATTATACCACAGATTAGCTATTTTCGAGAGGAAAGTGATGACCAATTTAGAAATTGAATACAAGACACTGCTGACCATCGATGAGTTCAGACGACTAGATGGCCTGTATCAGCAATTCAAACCGATTCAACAAACAAACTACTACATTGACAGCGCAGACTTTATCCTCAAGTCAAAACGCCTGTCGCTTCGTATAAGAACTTACCTTGACCGTGCGGAGTTAACTTTGAAAATTCCTCAAGATATTGGAAATCTCGAATTTAACCAGTCGCTGAACTTAAAGACTGTCAAGTCCCTTAAACAAGAGTTTGTCCTACCTGACGGGCTGATTAGAGACAAATTATTAGAAAAAAAGCTTCCTTTAGATGCACTCTCTATCCTGGGGCATTTGACCACCAGACGGCGAGAGGTTCCTTTGGACATCGGCTTGCTCGCTATTGACAGCAATATTTACGCTGACATCAAAGATTATGAGCTGGAACTTGAGGTGACTGATGCTGAGCAAGGACGAGCTGATTTTGAACGTTTCTTAGACAAACACCAAATCAACTTCAAGTACGCCAAAAGTAAAGTAGCACGATTTGCTAGCACCTTGAAAAAGAAATACTAGGAGGACAGCTATGCATCATTTAGGAACTTCTGAGATTGAAACGCAGCGGTTATTACTCAGACCATTGACCCTAGTTGACGCTGAACAGATGTACAAAAACTGGGCTAGCGATGAGGACGTTGCACGCTTCGTGACCTGGGACACCCACGCCAGTCCAGCAGACACTCGAGAACTCCTGTCTCTCTGGACCAAACAGTACGACAGGCCCGATTTTTATAACTGGGGCATGGTTATCAAGGAAACTGGACAGCTTATTGGCACCTTTAGTTTTGTGGCCGTCTCTAAACGAGACAGCATGGCTGAGGTCGGCTACTGTATCGGTAAACACTGGTGGAACAAGGGCTACGTTACAGAAGCTGGACAAGCCCTGCTTGCCTTTGGTTTTAATGAGATGGGGCTTAACCGCATTCAGGCTGTTCATGATGTGCGCAATCCTGCTTCTGGGCGCATGATGGAGAAACTAGGGATGACACATGAAGGTGTGATGCGACAAGTACGGTTAGTCAAAGGAGTGCTTGTCAAACTGGCGATGTGTGCTATCCTTGCAGAAGACGATCAGAGGTCTTGAGATGCAGGACAAGCTCCTGCTCCTAACAGGACAACGTGATGTCACAAGTGCTTACGCAATACGTTTGTCTGCCAAATATCATGAATTTTTCTGAATATACTCTATATAAAAGACTTGCCAGGTCACCTGTGGTGCAAGTCTTTTTCTTCATGTGTTTGTCGTCTTCTCCCAAGAAAAGATAAGACAAAATCAGATTTTTTTGGTAAAATAAAACTAATCGAAACAAAAGGAGTTGACTATGGCAGAGCGCTATGCTGATAAACAATTAAAACTTTTCTCCCTGACCTCAAACCCTGAGATTGCTGAAAAAATTGCTACCGCAGCAGGGATTCCCTTGGGGAAATTATCTTCGCGTCAATTTTCCGATGGTGAAATCATGATTAACATTGAAGAAAGTGTTCGTGGAGACGATATTTACATCATCCAGTCGACCAACAGTCCTGTCAATGACTACCTCTGGGAACTCTTGATTATGATTGATGCCTGCAAGCGAGCCAGTGCCAATTCGATTAACGTGGTTTTGCCATACTTTGGCTACTCTCGTCAAGACCGTATCGCCAAAGACCGTGAACCGATTACTGCCAAGCTTGTTGCTAATATGCTGGTTAAGGCTGGTGTCGATCGCGTCTTAACACTGGATCTGCACGCCGTGCAAATCCAAGGATTTTTTGATGTGCCAGTAGATAACCTCCTAACTGCTCCGCTATTTGCCAAACACTACATCGATATGGGGCTAAGGGGCGATGAGGTGGTCGTGGTAAGTCCTAAAAACTCTGGTATCCGTAGGGCAAGGGCACTGGCTGAAGTTCTTGAAGCACCTTTAGCCATTATCGACTATGCTCAAGATGATGCGATGCGTGAAGAAGGCTATATTATCGGAGATGTTGCTGGTAAGCAAGCTATTTTGATTGACGATATTTTGAATACTGGTAAGACCTTTGCGGAAGCTGCCAAAATTGTCGAACGTGGCGGAGCGACAGAAATTTATACTGTGGCTAGCCATGGCTTGTTTGCTGGCGGTGCAGCTGAAATCCTTAATGCTGCTCCTATTAAAGAAATCTTAGTGACCGACTCTGTTAAGACAAAAGAAAAAGTACCAGAACACATCACTTATTTGACGGCTAGTGAGCTCATTGCCGATGCCATTATCCGCATCCACGAACGCCAACCTCTCAGCCCTCTCTTTGTCTACTATGACGATGAGGATACGGATTACTAAGATGATTTATCTAGATTATGCCGCAACCAGTCCCTTGTCAGAAGCTGCCATCCAAGCGATGACAACCACCATGTCTGAAACTTTTGGCAACCCATCAAGCTTACACGCTCTTGGACGACAGGCAAGCAAATTACTAAGGGAAAGCCGGCAGTTACTTGCACAGTTGCTTGACGCTAATGCTGATGCGTTTATTTTCACCTCTGGTGGAACAGAAAGCAATAACCTCGCCCTCAAGGGCTATGCTTTAGCTAATCAAAACAAAGGTAAACATATCATTTCCAGTCAGATGGAACACCATGCTGTACTTGATGTCTTGGCTTATCTACAGGAACGTTTTGACTTTGACGTAACGCTTTTACCACCATCTGAGGACGGTACGATTTCTCCTCAACAGGTTGAGGAAGCCTTACGACCTGACACTATCTTGGTTAGCCTCATGTGGGCAAATAACGAAACTGGGCATCTCAATCCCATTCGTGAGATAGGCGACCTCTTAGTCCACCATCAAGCAGCCTTTCATGTGGATGCTGTTCAAGTCGTTGGCAAACTACCGATTTCCCTAAATTGTTTACCGATTGACTTCCTCTCTGCTTCTGCTCATAAATTTTATGGTCCAAAAGGTGTCGGTTTTCTCTATGCTAAAACAAAGGCATTTGACAAACTCCTACACGGTGGCAATCAAGAAGCCGGTCGCAGAGCTTCAACTGAAAACTTAATCGGCATCTCAGGTATGGTCGCTGCCCTAGCAGCTTGTACGGAACAACTAGAGCAACATCTAGCTACTGTTCATCATCTCAAACAGGAATTATTGCAACAACTGAGTCATCCGCGCATAACGTTAAACAGTCCTGACGAGGCCTTACCACATGTGATTAACTTATCGATTTATGGAGCCAACAACGCCCTGTTGCTCACGCAAATGGATTTGGCAGGTTTTGCCATCTCGAGTGGCTCAGCCTGCACCGCTGGGAATGTTGAACCCAGCCATGTCTTAATCGCCCTATACGGTGACAAGTCCCCAAAAATCACACAGTCAATCCGCATCAGCCTGTCTCATCACACCACCTTAGAAGAGATAACCGCTTTTGCCACTACCTTAAAGAAAGTAATTGGATAACTTATGGCTTTTGAACAAACTATTTCCCTAAAAGATTGCAAGTACCGCTATACCATCAACCCAGCGGTCAAGCCCTATACCTTACGAGACACGACCTTTACCCAAACCAAAGTCGGCAATTATGAACTCACCCGTTTGCTGGAAGAGTTGCCCAATTCAGGTAATGGTTTTCCGCTCAAGCTCATCATCAATGCTGATTTGACCGGAGCCAAGTTGAACATCACTGACCGTTCTGGTCTTCGTTTGGTTAATATTTTCAAAAATCCTGAGCACAAAATGCACCAAGACAAGTTCTACTTTTTAATGGATAGCTTAGTGGAACGTGGTATTTTTACTAAAACAGAACAATAGAAAGGTGACAACATGCTAGTTATTACTTACCTCAACTCGTCACAACAACCCTTTGAACTCAAATATGACAGCTATGAGGACTATGAGCGCTCTCAATTGACCTGCTCTGCACCATTAGCTGACCATTACAAGGTCACAAAAGTTACCTTAAACGGTCATGACATTGACTATACTGGTCAATTTGGCGACCTCTACTTCTACCTGATGAAGCTGGATAGAAGTCAATATAATTAGTAAATAGGCTGGGACAAAAAGTCCCAGCCTATTTAACATTAACACTATTTGAGATCTGAACAAAACACAGTACCCTATGCTTCCATCTTTTAAGATTTGGACTGTCCTACTAGACCGTGCAAGGCTTTGACAACGACGTTTTTTTAGCTGACCTAGTTCTATATCGCTTATTTTTACTGTCTATAAAGTTTGCCATTTCGAAGTAAACAAGTAACGTGACATAAGTCAGAAATATTTTCTGAGATATGGGAAGTCATAATGACCAATCGGTCAGCTGCTTGTCCATAAGAACGGATAAGGTCCTTTGTCAAGGCAACACTTTTCTCATCCAAAGCGTTCATCGGCTCATCTAACAGTAAAATCTTTGGCTGATGGATAAAAGCTTGAATAAGCGCTAGCTTTTGCTTGGTTCCCAAGGAGAGATTTTTATAAGCGATTGTCTTAAATTTTCCTAGACCATAATAATCAATCCAGTAGTCGATGCTCTCATCTGTAATCTTGGGAGAGAGGTGTTTTAAGAGTTTCAAGTTCTCTAGCAAGGTCAGATAAGGTAAAAATTCGACATGTTCAATCACTAGCCCTGCATCAGTGATGTAGTTCTTGGACTTTCTGATGAGGGTTTTATCTTGATAAACTTCTCCTGTATCCAATCTGTAATAACCTGCTAATAGCTTTAAAATAACAGTCTTGCCTGAACCGTTATCGCCTTTAAGACCATAGATATAGCCATTGTCAAATGTGACTGTGACATCATCAAGGATGACCTTATCCGCCAGACGCTTACTTCCATTCAAAATTGTTAATGTCATGATTCATCACCTCGTAATTGACTGCCAAAAGGCAGTAAGAATAATCCCCCAATACCTACGATAAATAGAATAAGGGTTAAAAGAATATTATTAAATAAAAACTCTTGGCTAAAAATAAGTAGCACAAATCCTAGTAAACTGTACATGGTATTTGGTGCTAAAAGAGAAATTAGCCAAGCTCCCAAGAAATTGACAACTAAAAACTGAGCCAGCAAGACAGCGATGCCTAAGTCTTTGGTGTATAAGTAAATCACTAGCGATGTCAGCAACCAAACCATAACATCAGCCAAGAAAAACTTAAGTTGAAACCGCAATCGTTTAGATAGATAAGTGAACCGATTAGCACTATGATACTTGATAACATGATAAAACTGCTCCGACAGCTCGCTGGTAAAGGCAATCGTACTTAAAAAACCAATCCCCAAAATAGAAAAAACAAGCAATAACTTAATTAAATCAAAATAAGGATTACCAAAGTCATCAATTCCCAAGAATGTCCACAGCCCTTGTCTAAAAAAAGTTGTACCCGTTATGGAAACCGTAAACTGTCGGCTCAATCTGCCTAATAAAAGCCATACAAACACCTGCAAAAGCCCGACTCGCCCCAACAAAATCAGCAAGGGTTTGATAAAAGTGTTCCATTTAGATGTCTCTATCATAATAAGAAAGTACTCCGTAACCAATGAGATAAGGAATGAAGGGTGATAAAAGTTTTGGGATTGTCCAATCAAAGTAAGTGATAGATAAAAGGCTTGTTAGAGGAACAAACCAACTCGGTAAAATATAATACAACAACATACAACCAGGAATTAAACAGATAAAATAGAAACCTGCACCACGCAAGAAGTTTTTTGTAATATCCAAGACTTTAAAATACAAGAGACAATTTATAAAAACACCCAAAGCCATCCATAATGAAAAGAAAATTAAATAAGATAATTTGCCTGAAAAGAAATGGTCTAATAGGCTACCATCTAAAAAACCATGAAGGTGCCGATCTTCTAAACTTGTACCTGTGGCAATCATTAAACCAATGATTAACAGCCAAAACATAAAAAGATAGATTGAACTAGCTAGTAAGCCAAGCTGGATTTTCAAAAATTTTCTCATCTTATGATAGGTCGTATTTTTTCCGATACCTAATCTGATGAACTTGTCTTTCAAGCTAGCATAATCATAACCCATCAACACGATGAGCAAAACTAGAAATTCCACATTTTTCATATTAAAATCAAAGAGACGATTCTCCACGCTTAACATAGATTGAAGAATCTCATTTTTGATTTTCAAACCGTCAAAATTAGCCAAATCAGGGGCATTAGGGTTAAAGGTTAAGTAATGGATGACAGGTTCTTTAAAGCTCAAGGCAAGAAAGAAAAAACCAATTGTAACATACACCCATTTGTAACGAGCGAGTTTCCAATAAAACATCGTAGCCTCCGATATAATAAAAATAGAAAAACGGAGTTGGAAGTTATGATGCGATCTTAGTTTGGAGACCAGCTACCTGTAATATAAGCTGGACCATCCCAAGGATTCTCACGAGCCATATCAAGAGCATAGATGTAACCAGCAGTCGCCCAGTTAGCATGCTCCGTACGATCCCCACACCAAGTTTTATAAACATCACTACGAGCTTCACCATTAGAGTTTACTAGAACATGTTTAACTCTAATCCCCATACCAGCACTATCCTCTAGGTTTTGAATATAGGGATAATTTGCATGATCTTTTTGAACGTAGTAAGTTCTGGCATAATCCCTTGTTATTGTGAAACGGTGAAAGTAACCGATTTGTTTCGCTTCTACAATACCAGCTAAGCTCAGTCCCAAAAGAGACATGGCAACAAGTGTTTTAATAAGTTTTTTCATCTGTACAAAGATAAGATTGTGTTAGAGTTTATCAGCAACTCCGCTTTTCCTTAATTCCATTTTAACACTATTTATTAGCCAAACGAAAAAATCGCATATTTGAAATTTTATAGATGAAAAATTTCAAATATGCGATTTTTAACCATCACCCTAAAACCATTGTACAATGTATATAGTATATAAATAAAAATCATTAGTCAGGTGAACCAACATGAGTTTTAAAAACTTCTTTGCCTTAGTTACTCTAGGCGGTATCACACTAAATATTGCAATCATCCGTCCAGCTTCTACACGACCTACTCCATCTAATCAGTGGTTTTATCGTAGATAGTTAAGAGTTGCTCTAATTTTAGATGTAAAATTCCTAATAATTCGGGATTTTTCAAAATCACCAAAGCATCCAGGTAAGCTTTAAGGTCTTCTAGGTCAATCGTTCCGAGGACACTATACTTGTAAAACTGTTCTAAAAACTCTGACATAACTGAGATAAACACATCTTCATAATCCAAGACTTTTCTCAACTCTGACATAAAGTACTCAATTAGAGACAGTTCCTTGCGCTCCAATAATGTTGAAACGATATTTAATAAAGCGAATTTATACATCCTCTTATTATTATGTAAGGAGTGATAAAGAATCGACCGTTTAATCAAAGCTCTTCCTAAAAAAATAATGTCTGAAACATCTAAGACCGATACGGTATTCGTAAACAGGTAGAGTTCAAAAGCTGTCCACTGTTCAACATCATAGAGATAGGTCGTCAACAGCTCAATGTCTTCTTCGAAAATCTTTCTTGATGGATCAAGTGAAAAAATAGCGTTTTTGACCATAACTTGCAGTAACCTTTGGTGAATGTTATCATTATCCAATTCCGCTAATAAAGCTTCAAGAGCAAGGAGGTCTTTTTCAAAAAAAGCTTGGCTAAGACGATGGCCAAAAATCATAAAAGGTCTATCTTTGTAGCCATTCAAAGCATGACCAAATTCAGCAAATGTCATGTTTATGCCCTCGACTGCCTGCAATAGACGATCTGCTGATAACATGCATTGCCCCTGCTCAAATTTTGATAACTGCGAAGCTGTCAGATTGCCTCTTGCAACATCTTTTTGCTTGACACCTCGCGCTAAACGCAACTCTTTATAAAATTCTCCTAATTCTTTTTGTCTATTGTTCACTATAAAATTATCTCTCTTTGTTCACTTTGTTTTAGTGTACCATAAAAACAGGCTAACATCAATCACTAATACAACTTTGTGAATTTTAACGTTGCTTTTTTCACAAACTTTATTTATAATAGGACATAGATTATGTTTAAGGAGCTTGTGATGTCAGATAAGACGATTCCAAATGCGACAGCTAAGCGACTGTCTCTGTATTACCGTATTTTCAAACGATTTAATGCTGAAAAAATCGAACGCGCCAACTCTAAGCAAATTGCCGAAGCTATGGGGATTGACTCTGCGACTGTCCGCCGTGATTTCTCTTACTTTGGTGAACTGGGACGCCGTGGTTTTGGCTATGATGTCAAAAAATTGACCGATTTCTTTGCAGATATTCTCAACGACAAGGCCGTGACAAACGTGTTGATTGTCGGTGTTGGAAATATCGGTAGGGCTCTCTTGCACTACCGTTTCCATGACCGCAACAAGATGAAAATTACCATGGCATTTGATACCGACGAGAATCCCATAGTCGGAGGAACCATTGGTGACCATGTTCCGATTTACGGGATTTCAGACATCAAAAAACATCTGATGGGCACAGATATTGAGACTGCTATTTTGACTGTTCCAAGTGTGAAGTCACAAGAAATTGCAGATATTTTAGTCGATGCTGGTATTAAAGGCATCCTGTCTTTCTCACCAGTTAATCTCGATGTCCCTGATGACGTGATTGTCCAGTATGTGGACTTAACGAGCGAACTTCAAACCTTGCTCTACTTTATGAACCGTCAAAAAGAGAGTTAAGCCTATCCTGACAAAAGGAGTGTGACGCCTATCACCCCAAGACTGATAAGAGCGTCCTACTCCTTTTTAGTTTATATTTTCCTATCACTGTTATCATAAATCGCTATTTTACAGACGTCAACTCTTATGCTATACTGGACAAATAACTCACAAGATAAGGATAATTTATGACAAAACCTCTCATCGGTATTTTTGCCAATCAACGCCTCAACACCGCACTTGATAATATTCCGTGGACCTATGTCCCAACAGGATTTGCTAAAGGGGTTGAAAAAGTTGGCGGTATTCCTCTCGTCTTTCCAATGACCACACAAGACGATCTTCTATCAACTTATGTGCAGTTGGTTGATAAACTCATTCTCATCGGTGGGCAAAATATTGACCCTAAATTCTACGGGCAAGAAAAAGATGCCTTTGAAGATGACTACAGTTTGGAACGTGACCTCTGCGAGTTGAAAATCATCGCGTTAGCCAGACAACACCAGAAACCTCTGTTTACGGTTTGCCGTGGTACTCAACTGGTCAATGTCGCTCTTGGTGGCAATCTCCATCAAGATATTGTTAGCCACTGGCAAAGTGACTTACCTCATGTCAAGACACACCAGATTGCGATTGAACAGGATTCTTTGCTGGGCAAGGTCTATGGGCAACGTGCGCACATCAATTCTTATCATCGTCAAGCCATTGACAGACTCGCCGATGGCTTACGCGTGGTGGCACGTGCTGTGGATGACCAAACCATCGAAGCTGTCGAGTCTAGCCTGCCGAATTTCCGTTTCCTAGGCGTCCAGTGGCACCCCGAGTTGCTGCACGAGGTCAGCCAAGAAGACGAGCGGTTGTTTGATTACGTCGTTAACCAATTATAAATACCTGTGACTGGATTATCTATTCAGTCACATTTTTTTCAATGGCAGTTAGATTAGTCAAGATAAAAAAGCGTAAGGATCATGACTTAACAGCCTTATTGACTACTTTTACTGGCTATTACGTCTGATTTCCTTCCAGATTTTAGGGATGAGACTTGACAGTTGAAGAATACCAACCACTTTGAAAGGTTATCATGATAAGACTAACTAGGTTCAGAAGGTTTCTTGTTTAGTTTAAAACATCTCCTTCTTCTCTAAAGCTATAATACTGTCGTTTACCCACAATCAAATGATCTAGTAGAATAACCCCCAAATCATCACAGCAGCGTTTTAATTTTTGGGTGAATTGTTTGTCCTCAGGACTAGGTGTGCAGACACCGGATGGGTGATTGTGAATAACAATTACTGACGTCGCCATGCTACGGCAAGCATGGTAGAGAATTTCCCTCGGCTCAGCAACGGAACGCCTCACACCACCAATAAAAACGGTCTCGCGATGGATAATCTTATTTTGACTGTCCAGATAAAGAGCTACTAAATGCTCCTGCTTCTTATCTCCTAGCTCTGCCATCATTTTCTTAGCTAACCGTTGACTGCTGAGAACACGATCTAGGCGAGTAAATTCAGCATCTTTGATGCGGCTAGCAAGCTCGATAATCGCCTTGATTTCAATCGCTTTGACTTGCCCGATGCCTGGCAAGGCTTGTAATTCTTGAACGGATAAGGTTTTTAGGTCAGCCAGATTGGTCAAGCACGCCAGGATTTGATTAGCAATATTAAAAACAGGTTCGCCTCGTGTGCCTGTTCGCAGTAAGATAGCTAGCAACTCTTGATTGCTCAGCTGTTCTGCACCGTAAGCTAACAATCGCTCTCTGGGTAGTAAAGGGTCCTGCGCAAATTCAACAGAATACATAAAAATTCCTCCACACGATTATTCGCAATGGAGGACTGATTTTAAGACAAGGTGGTCTTATTTTTTTTATGAATGTAATCCTTCAAAATTTGATAACAACTGGCTGCGACCGGAACAGCAACTAGCATACCTAAAATCCCTGCAACAGCACCACCGATAGTGATCGCAACCAACACCCAAATTGCAGGTAGACCGATTGACTCGCCCACCACACGTGGGTAGATAAGGTTGCCCTCGAATTGTTGGAGCAAGACCACAAAAATAACAAAGATAATCGCCTGTTGAACAGACTGGGTCAAAATCAGGATGGTCCCGATGGTTACTCCAATATAAGCACCAACAACCGGGATAATCGCTGTAAAGGCAATCAGAAGGCTAATCGTCCCTGCATAAGGGAGTTTCAAGAAACTCATGCCTATAAAGGTTAAACTTCCCAAAATCACCGCTTCTAAGCTCTGACTGACAAAAAAGCCACGAAACCGCTGGTCAAAGATGCCAATCAAATAGTAAATGGTCTTAGCAAATTTTCCGGTGAAGGTATCAATCAGCAAGGAAAACTGGCGTCCCAAACTCTCTTTACTTGCCAGAACATAGATGGAAAAAATTAAACTGATAAAAACAGTCATGACAGTGTTCGCAATGGAGGTGGCAGACGTCAACATGCTGGTTAAAATGTTTAAGACCTGATTCAGGAGTTGCTGGCTATAATTAGCAATCTGCTGGCTCAAATCCGTATTCGCACCCGTTTTTTCAAGCAACTCTTGCACCCAAGGTTTCTCCTGCAGATCAGCAATCACCTCTCTAATATGGTCAATATCCACTGTTAGTAAGGTCTTAATACTTGAAATCAAATCGGGCAAAACCACGCTAAAAATGATGAATACAAGTAAGATGAAACTGAGATAAGACAGTAAAAGAGAGACAGACTGTCGCCACTTAGGGGCTTTTTGGTTAAAAAGAATCTGCCATAATTTCTCATAGGCTTTCATGACAATATTGACAATATAAGCAATACCAGCTCCTAGCAAGAAGGGCTGTGCAGCCTTGAAGCCTGTATCAACTAAGCCTGCCGCACTTGACCAATAGGTCCATAGCAAAAAGCAAGATAAAAAAGATAGAAAAACAGTTAGCACAACTGATTTATTAAAATTCATAGCATCTCCTTCACACTTAAATTTTAGTGAGCACTTCTCGTTCAATAACACTCAGAACGCCATGATCACGATGATTTGGCGCTAGAAAATGAGCTGCGTCTTTCACTGCATCTGGAGCATTGTCCATTGCATAGGAATGATGAGCCAGTTGAAGCATTTCAATATCATTGCCCCCATCACCAAATGCCATGAGGTCTTCTGCTGAAATACCCCATTTATCCAAGAGATGTTGCAGACCCCAAGCCTTGTGTAAACCTGTTTCGATAACGTCAACTGATCCATATCCGCTGGTTGTGGCAGTCAAATTTCCTGAGAAATGAGTGTTAAAGACCGTAATGATGTCATCACACTGTTCTTCTGGTAACATCATGCCCAGTTTTAATATCGGTTCATCAGGCAACTCAGAAAAACTGGTCAAACGTTTGATGCGAGATAAAAAGAGCGACATTTGTTCAGCTTCGATAGCGAAATGATTAAACGGAAAATGAGCATTTTCCAACAGATAAAGACCGTTTGCAGTGGTGATAGAAATGCAATAATCAGCCTGCTTGTCCTGATAATAAGCTAGAAAATCAGCAACTAACTGCCTGTCCATTGTCCTGCGCACCAGCTCTTCACCACGATCAATCACATGACAACCATTGTCTGCAACAAAGGCAATCCTATCTAAAAAACCCTCAAACATCAAGGACAAACGTCCCATATTATTCCCACTAGCCACAACAAATCGGATGTCTTGATGATCTAGCTCTTTTAAGACTGTTTCAAATCGTTCACGATCATAAAGTCCCCTATGATCTAAAAATGTGCCATCCATATCTGTCGCAATTACCTTAATCATACAATCTAACCTTTTACCTTTCAAGGGGGTGCAAAAATAAGATAAAACTTCCCATATCTCTCTAAAATTATACCACAAAACGCAAAAAAAGCGTACCTGCTCGGTACGCTCAAGGTTATAGGTCTATCTGACTGCCATCTCTGAAATGAAAGCAGACGTGTTCCTTATCTCTAATAATAACTTTATCAACCATTGTCTGCCATAGTTTTAAGTCAAAGGTCTCCACTAAGTGAGGGGTATTCGCCAACCCATCAATAAACTGTTTCAGCTCTATTTCTCTATGCTTTTGACTGGCTAATTCTTCTTGAGCCTGTGAGAGATTATCGTTTGTTATTGAGTAGTTGCGAGCTAAAGACTCATACCGTTCTTGAAAGTCTTCCTGTGGCAAGTTAGTACGAGCGTGTCGGTCAATGAGGGACTCCAGGGCATAATGCTGGTCTGACAATTCTTTCTCCAGAGTAGAAATGGTGCTTTCAAACGTAGAACAATCCCCAACTATCTGAAGCAAGGCAGATAAATTAGACAACACTTCTTCCTGATGAACGAGCAGGCGATTAAGCCCTTGTACAAATAAGTCCTTGATTTGGGTTTCAGTGAAATGAGGTGTCGAACACTTGTCTTTTCCTTTATACTTGGACCTGCATTGGTAAATAGTTCGCTTATACTTACTGGTCGAATGCCAAACCTTACTACCAAAACTTGATCCACAATCTCCACAGATTAACTTACCTGAAAAATGATTGCCTGTCTGCCGTTTCTGCTCTAGTCTATCAAGCTCAACTTGAACGGCGTCAAAGGTTTCTCGGTCTACAATGGCATCATGGCTATCTTCCACATAATACTGAGGCAATTCTCCCTCATTAGCTTTCTGACGTTTGGTAAGGAAGTCTACTGTAAAATGTTTCTGAAGAAGGGCATCACCCTTGTACTTTTCATTTCGAAGCATTCGCTTGACAGTGCCATAGCTCCAACGACTCTTGCCTGCTGGCGTAGGAATGCCTTGCTGGGTTAGGTCTGAGGCGATTCTATTGGGGTTTATCCCCAATAAAACCTGTTGAAAAATATAACGGACAATCTTGGCTTCTTCTGGGTCAATTTCAAACCCTCCTCCTTCTTTCTGACGAAAGCCCATTACTTGGCTGTAGGAAAAGGTGACCTTGCCCTGTGCCAACTGTCGCCTGCGTCCCCAAGTCACGTTCTCCGAAATGGAACGACTCTCTTCTTGAGCTAGACTTGACATAATAGTGATAAGCAACTCTCCCTTGGCGTCAAAGGTCCAAATGTTTTCCTTCTCAAAATAAATCTCAACCCCAGCCTCCTTGAGTTGACGAACCGTTGTCAAAGAGTCAACAGTATTTCTGGCAAATCGGCTGACAGATTTGGTAATGATAAGGTCAATTTTTCCCTTCAAGGCATCGTCCACCATCTGTCGGAATCCTGTGCGACGCTTGGTTGATGTCCCTGATATCCCTTCATCCGAATACATCCCCACAAACTCCCAATCTGTTCGTCCTGTAATATAGCTCGTATAATACTGAACCTGAGCCTCATAGGAAGTAGCTTGGTCATCATGGTCAGTAGACACCCTGGCATATCCTGCCACTCGGCGTTTGGCAAGTGTTGGAATAGGCAAGTGTTGACTGACTTGTTTAACTGGCTCTAACTTCGTTACTTTCTTCATGGTCTTGTCCTTTCCGTCAGTGGTATGACACCTGTTTGATTATCTCGATAAGTGATAATCAACTCCTTTGTCCTATTATTAAATGCCAATCGCTTGATTTCTTGAGGTGAAATGCCTTGTTGCTGAAGCTGAGTAACAATAGCTTCTTCAGTAATCGTTCGATTAGAACAAGCCGTCACTCCACTTTTAGCTCGTGTTCGACAAGAATAGCGAATCCTTCTTGCTCCATCCTTTTTCTTCTCAAGACTATAAATCATATCTAATTGACACTGTCCACAATAGACTCTCCCCTGAAAAAGACCGACTCCTTCATGCTTAGAACGTCTACGGCTGGCTCGCTGACGTTTTTCTTCTTGAACCGCCTTAAAAAGTGCTTGAGAAACAATCGCTTCGTGGACTTGTTCTACCAAATATTTGCTCATTTGCCCCTTATTCTCTACCGAACGATGACCAAATGCTGGACGGTAGGTTTTCTGTAACACCAACTGTCCTGTATAGGCTTCTTGATTCAAGATATTGTGGATGACTCGCTTGGTAAACCGATTTCCTCTTCTAGTACACACTCCTCTACCTTCCAGTTCTTTGGCAATACTTGAGGCAGACCGACCATCTAAATACCATGAAAAAATCTCTTTCACAACCTCAGCTTCATGAGGTTCTATGACATACTCTTCGCCCTTCCAACGATAACCATACATGTCCTGTGGACTATGAGGTAAGCCTTGAATCGGTTACACTAAACTAGACAGAATTTATAAAGTGTTCTACACTAAAGAAAACAGGAGAACTCTATGTCTAGAAAAATCCGTCGTCAATTTAGTGATGACTTTAAGCAACAAATTGTTGACCTTCACAAAGCTGGCAGGAAACGTAGCGAGCTCATTAAGGAATATGAGTTAACCCCCTCTACCTTTGACAAATGGGTGAAACAGGCCAAAACAACAGGTTCATTTAAAACGGTTGATAACCTCACTGATGAACAGCGTGAGCTCATTGAACTCAGAAAGCGTAATAAAGAGCTTGAAATGCAGGTCGATATCCTAAAGCAAGCAGCGGTGATTATGGCAAGAAAAGGGAAATAATCACTGCTAACAAGGATAAATATAGTATTTCAGCCATGTGTCGTTGCTTGAAAATCCCTCGTTCAAGCTATTACTACAAAGCCACTGAGCCAGTATCTGAAGCGGAGCTTGAAGCAAAGGTGAAACAGATTTTCCGTGAGAGCAAATCCAGATACGGTGCACGAAAAATCAAGAAATGCCTAGAAGTGCAAGGGATGGCGGTGTCTCGTCGTCGCATTCGTCGTATCATGAAGCGATTGTAACAGACTTAACTTATGTCCGTGTTGGCAAGCGATGGGCTTATGTTTGCTTGATGATTGACCTCTTCAACCGTGAAATCATTGGTCTGTCAGTCGGTTGGCAGAAGACTGCAGAGTTGGTTAAACAAGCCATCCAAAGCATTCCTTACGCCCTGACCAAGGTCAACCTCTTCCACTCG
>NZ_JBGTZC010000015.1:0-6299 GCF_041807725.1 Streptococcus sp. E17BB | reverse complement strand
TCTTTCAAACTGGAGTTTATCAACCAGGAGACCTGCCAGTCACTAGAAGAACTAACCCTTAAAACCAAGGACTATGTCCACTGGTGGAACCATCATCGCATTCACGGTAGTCTCGATTACCAAACACCTATGGTTAAGCAAGTTATCGCTTAACAAAAACACTTTATAAAAATTGTACAGAAAAGGGGTGCCTTTTCAGTTAATAACTTACTTAATTAAGCATAAGAATCTTAAATCGTATAGTCAATTCCTTTCTAATCATGACTCACATTGTATTATTTAATTGGTAATCGTATTTAATTGTTTAACTTTTTAAGTGAAATCCAAAATAGATTTTATACTTTAAATTTGATTAGTTTTGAAAGAAGGAAGCATTCTAATCCAATAATCCAGATGCAAACTAGCAATTTAATACCTAAGCCTGTTGTAGACTGAATCACTGTGTAATAGTAAGTTACAGGTATAAATAAATTCCAGTCACTTTGAAATGTTATTAATATGATAAGAATAAGCAAAATATTGGGTAAGACTTTAGCTAAAATAGAATCAAATCTTATACAACAAATTTGCATAAAGATAGCTATCGGTAAAAATAAAATAAATGACATTAAATTCGGAAATACTATATTAGTTAATAACATATCAACCCCCATACTACCTAATAAGCCTAAACAAAAAATTGTATAAGTAAAATAACAAATAAAGCATCTAGCTATATTTATCAATACTTTTATATAGATGATTTTCTCGAGTTGATTGGTGTTAATCGCCATTAAATTCCAACCCTTGTTACTATCCTCAATCAACACCTCTCTTAGATTTTGATATAAAATTTGTAGCGGAAAAATCATCAATATGTATATCATTGTATGTAAAACATACCAATACTTATTATAAGAAAGTTCAGAATATGGTTCCGAAATATCTAAAATATATATTTTAATAGCTAGAAATACTATTATCTGAATAAATATATCAGCTAAAATAGATAGGAAAGCTTTACTCTTAATCAATTCATTTTTTAACAACTTCATTTTTATTACCTAAAATACTAAAGTTTCATTTCAAAACTTCTTTTGTTCAATCTCTGAATAAATAAATAAAAAACAAAAATTAACATTATGTTAGCTAGTAAAATCATATAAAATTGATTTTCAGTTACTCTAAATGCATGAGAAAGATAGGTAAACGGTAAATAAATCTCAAAATTATAGTTGTTGTAGTATATGCTAATTGTTAAAATCATTATTAAAATACCAGTTGCTATCATTCCAGAAACCTTCCTTATAAGCAATAAGATTAGAAAATACGTTAATATTATCATCAATGAGGAAACAAATTGAATGGTAAATGTTTTTAAAAAGAAAATCAAACTAATTTCTAAACTGCTATCAATAGCTTTCCCCGTAACGTACAAGCTAATATAATCTGACACCCAAAAAATAAATGTGTACGCCACTGTAATTAACATTTTAGAATTTATTGTGTACTTATTTCTAAAAGGCGATGAAATTAAGGTTAACCACGCATTATTTTCAAATTCTACTGCAAATACTTCGTAAATAATTAAAGACAGAATTAAATAATATAGTTCAGAAAAATAAAACACAGTTTGCTCTTTGAAAATTAACTGCCAGTTAGTTAAAGCAAGTTCATTTTGATGCACCAATAAATAGCCTCGATACCTAAATGTTAAATCTATATATAACAAAACATTTAAAATTATTGGAAAAACGAAAACAAACCACCAGACTCTTTTTCTCTGCTTTAGAAACTCCACTTTAATCATATTCACCTCCATCCAGCTAAACATGATAAATAGGCTTCTTCCAGATTTTTACTATTATATTCTTGTAAAAGGTAATTGCAAGAACCAAAAAATTCAACTTTCCCATAATTAATAATTACAACATCAGTTATTACTTTATCCAGTTCACTAAGAATATGACTCGATATAAAAAAAGTAATACCCTTTGTCTCATGAAGAAAATGAACTAAACGTCTAATTTCAATTACACCTTGTGGATCAAGTCCATTGATCGGTTCATCCCAAATTAGTATTTCTGGATCGCCTAACAATGATGCAGCTATACTTAGTCGTTGTTTCATTCCCATGGAAAAATTTTTTACTTTTTTCTTTTTAACATCTTTTAGCCCTAACATTGATAGATACTCGTTAAGTTTTTCAATATCAAAACTAAGCCCTTTCATATTTGCTATTAACTTCAAATTTTCATAAGCATCAAGATGCCCATAAAATGAGGGCCCCATAACCACACCTATTCTAGATAAGATATTATCAGAATTATGTTCTACTGGTTGATTAAAAATAGTTATTTTCCCAGAATTTGGTTTTAAAATTCCTAGAATCATTTTAATCATTGTAGTTTTTCCAGCTCCATTAGGGCCAACAAAACCATAAATTCTTCCCTTCTTTAAATAGAACGAAGTGTTATGAATAACTTCAGTATCTTTGAAGCTTTTTGTTACATTAATGATTTCAACTATAGTCATTTCTACTCCTTAGTTTGTATCCAAAAAATTATACTTAATTATCATCATTATTTTTATAAAAAAACAATAAACCTAATAATATTCCGAACAACGAGCCTAATGAAATACCATATTCCATTGGAATATCTAACATAGTAGAAAATACTATTCCAATCATCACCCCTAGTGATATTGATATTGAAATAACATCTTCTTTTTCTTTCTTCATTTCTTACACCTCACTTTCTTTTGGTATATAAACTGTAATACTCTCCACCAATAGCCATTAAGTTCATATGATCTCCTGACTCAACAATCTTACCATCTTTCATGACAAAAATAATATCTGCATCTTTAATCGTTGACAATCTATGTGCTACAATTATTTGGGTACAGCCCTGTTCTTGTATATACCTAGTTATTCTATCTTCATTAATAGTATCTAAAGCACTAGTTGCTTCATCTAAAATTACAACACTAGGATTATTTATTAATGCACGTGCCAGCGCTATCCGTTGTCTTTGACCACCTGAAATATTAGACCCCATCTCTGAGATAATCGTATTAAATTTCATCGGCATAGCCATGATTTCATCATAGATTTGGACTGCCTTACAAACTTCCTCTATCTTTCGTGAAGAAACCTCATGTTTTAAAGTTATATTATCTAGAATACTTCTGTTCAATAAATAAGCATCCTGTGGAACTACTCCTAAATTTTTACTTAGTACTTTCTTATCTATTTGATTAATATTTACACCATCAAATAAAACCTCTCCTCTATCAATTTTATATAACCCTGATAGTATTTTTGATAATGTACTTTTTCCTGAACCCGATTGACCAACCAACGCTATTCTCTGTCCTGGTTCAATAGTCAAATTTAAATTTTCGATTACAGGAGCTGAGTCTTTTGAATAAGAGAAAGATAAGTCCTTAATTTCTATTCTTCCTTCTAAATCATAATTTTTAAGACCATTATTAATAGTCTCCTCATTTTCAAGCCAAATATCATTTACTCTATTTAAGTATCCTTTTGCTAAAATATATTGCGTATAAGCATTAAATATTGAAATTTCTGAACTAAATAAAATTGATGCTAGTGTTTGAAATGCAACGACCTCACCTAATAAAATTTTTCCATTTAAAACATTATTAAGTCCAAAAATTAAAATAATTATAGGAGCGAATAATTGAAATACATTTGTAGCTGAATTGTATAAAATATGCACAATACTGCGTTCTTTATACTTAGTCAGTACATTTTTTAAATGCTTAGACCAGTTTTCATATATTTCATCTTCTAATCCCGATATTTTTATTGAAGAAATTGTATTTAAAGCCTCTGTTTCAACTGAGTAAATCAATGATTGTTCCTGTAATTCTCTATTAACCGTATCATACATTATTTTTCTAGTACTAAATAAAAATGAAAAATTGATTAAACTCAATATTAGAGCTATAATCGCTAATGATTTTGAACTTAAAAACATAAATACTACAACACTTAAAATAGTTCCAATATCTACTATTCCTCCAATTACTTGGTTAGTGAATAGCTCCCTAAAGCCACTAAGACTAGAGATTCTGTATAAAATATCTCCTTTTGCTCTGAGTTCAAAAAAGCTATAGGGTAGTTTAAGTAAATGCTTAAATGTAAAACTTTCAATATCCCTACTAAAAAATATATTAGAAAATAGAATCCCTATACTCCTTGCCAAGATAGAAATTAGATACAAACAAAGTAGAGAAAATAAGATTAATAGCGATGTTTGAAAAGAAAATTCACCACCTAATGCAAAATTAATAAAGTTTGAAGTCATTACTGGTACGGAAAGTATTATTAAGTAGCTTATTATTGAAAATAGCAATGTCAAAATCAATCGACCTTTTACTTTTGAAAAACTAGAAAATACTCTTAACCATGGTGAAGGAAACTGTGACTTCCGAGGTCGATAATTTTCGTTAGGAAATGATAACAGTACTATATTACTAAAATGATTCGAAAATTCCTTAAACTCATAATGTAAATATCCTTTAGAAGGATCCATTATATAAACCGTAAGGAATATCCGCTTCTAGTAAATCTTTATATTCAGAATCAATTAGCATTGTCTCAAAATTTTCGCTTCGTATGTATAATCTTCTAAGCAGAATTTTTCTCTCAAAATGCTTTTGGGTAAACTCCGGGCTTAGTGATATGCTTAATAATTGTGAATAATATAGAGTTGGCCTAGGTATAAATCTTCCAACTTTGTTACTAAAAAGCTCATAAATTTTTCCAATGTATACCTCGCTATTATTCATAATCCATCTATATATGCTTTGAAATCCTATTATAATTTCGAATAGATAGTCTTTAGCATCTACAATCTTACCTTTAAACTTAGGATTGTTGTTCTGAGGAGGAATTATATAATATTCTCTCTCAATATGAATATTATCACTGTCAGCTTCTTTGATAAAGTCAGTTTTAAATGTTGAAATTTGCTCACTATTCATACTAACCCCACCAACTTCATTTCCTTTTAAAAATATAGGTAACAGGCCTGTAGTTATTACGGAACTTTCAAATTTTTTAGAAGCCTTTTTGAATGCGGATAGATTATTATCCATATCCACTATATTTGGATGGATTAGTGTTTCTAAATCAATTGGAATTGGATATGCTCCTTTCGCAATAATATTTTCATAATGAAAATCTACAGAATTTAAAGAATAAAGTATTCCTAATAATTCTCCTATTCTGTGATAAAAATTCTTTACATCCAAATCGTTCATACATTCTTCTGTGATAATGTATTCACAAAATCCGTATTTTTCAGTTGAAATATGATTAGGTAGCTTATAATCTAAAATAACATTTTCATTTCGTAAGAATTCCATCATTTTTTCAAACGATTTTTCAAGACTAAGTGAGCGTGGCTTATATATGATAGTGTTTCCATTTGATAAAATAATTTTACTCACACTCTTATTCTTTCTATGTGAATCACCATTTCCCAATTCTATTTTAGTAATCATTACTTTAGAGCCAATTTCACACTCAAGAAGTTCAATAATTTTTACATATTGATCTTGAAAGTGTTGAGTAATTTCTAAATAAAAGTCAAAAGTATTTTTTACAACAGATGAAGTTAGGCGTGTTAACTCGGAAAATCTAGCATAGAAATCCACTAAATTTTTTCTTTCTTTTATATATTTATTCTTGTAATACTCCATTCGATTGACAGAAGTTTCCCCTTGAAGAAATTCTCTAGCTTTTAAAGTAGATATATCTCCAATAATTGACCGATACAGCAAAGTGTTGATTCTATCTGCAACTTCCAATACAGAGTAAGTAATAAATTCATCCGAATCTTCAATATTTTTATTTCGGGAAACCGTAAAAGAAAAACTAGAAAAATATTTGCTAATGAACGGTATAATAATAGAAGAAAATAAATATTTTTCTTCTATTATTTCTTTTAATTGTTTTGGAATAATCTCTAAATTTAAATTCACGAACTTAAATACAATATTTACATCTACATGTTCATAATCTTTATAGGAATTTATAAGTTTCTCGATATAATTCTCTCCTAAATGCTTTGTTAACTCCTTTTCAAATTCTTCTAAACTATATTCTGGAAAATAATTTAACCAGTAATTAACTATACTATCTTTCATTATATCCCCCAACTGATAGCTTCCGGTAATGTCCGCTCCAGTTCTTGAAAGCTGAATAGAGGTATTGATTCTCTTATTCCCCCCAATGGCATCGTTCTGATGTACTCCATTTGTATGATTTTCTTTATACAAAGTGG
>NZ_JBGTZC010000014.1:0-50194 GCF_041807725.1 Streptococcus sp. E17BB | reverse complement strand
GGTCGTAGTCGGTACCTTTGAGGATGGCTGGTGTTTCAGGGTTGTCAGTCTCTTTGTGGAAGACCACTCTCAAGCCTGCCACCTTGGCATCCGCTGTTTGAACCTCTGCGATGATACCTGAGTCAGTTTGAGGGTTGACGTCAGTAATTTGACGCGGTGGTTGTGTGGTGTCAGGTTTGGTTGTGTTGACACCTGCATCGGCACCGGTGTTACCGCCTGCGTTAGTATCAGTGTTGCCACTTTCATTGGTATCAGCGTTGGTATCTGCATCGCTTTCATTGTTGTCTGTGTTGACACCTGCATCGGCACCGGTGTTTCCGCCTTCGTTGGTATCGGTGTTACCACCTTGGTCAGCGCCGGTGTTGCCGTCTTCGTCGGTACCTACGTTGCCATTTTGGTCGAAACTCTCATCATCGGACTGGTCATCTGAATCTGAGCCAACTTGGTCACCACCATTATCTTGGGTACCATCTGGGGTTGTATTGGTATCAGCTGAATCACCCGGTGTGCCTGAATCTTGACTCTCATCGCCTGACTGATTATCAACATCTGAATTTCCTTGTTCTTCTCCGTCGGCTGGAGATGTTCCCTCATCCGTGTCTGTATCAGGTTTTTCAACTTTTTGAAGTTGGTCGAGGACAGTTGCGAGGTGGTTGATTTGGTTTTGTGTCAACAAGTTCTGAGCGGTCAGAGTAGCAAATGTTTTCTCAAGACCTGCAATCTGCTCATCATCTTCTCCAAGTCTTTCCTTGGCTACAGCCAAGGCAGTTGTCCAAGGGGTCAAATCGTCTGGTTGATTCCTTGGGACAACCAAGCCAAGCTTAAATTCTGCAGCGGAGACAAACTTATTATTTTCGCTCTCACGGTTTCCGTAGGTTTCGGTAGCTGTAAAGATAATCTGCTTGGTCAAAATTTCACGACCAAAGTCTACTCGTTTGGTTCGACTATCATTTGTCCAATCGGCAATAGCAAAGTTGTGACGTTCACCAGAGCTATCCACAATAACGAGATTACCTGCTTTGACACGACCGTTAGCCCCACCAGGACGTGGCACATAATCCAAATGAGTCACTGCAATCGGCTCTTTCAGTGTCACCGTTGCGGGCTGACCAAAGCCACTACCGTTCCAAGCTGAGTGCCAGATGGTACCTGGGTTGCCATCAAATGCCTTCCAGAGGTTCTCATTTTGACCTGGTTGCTCGCTAGCCACCGCAGACTCAATAGCCTGTGTTGATACCGCCACTTTGTGACTGACCAGACCTGCTTGGGCGCGAGCTGCTTGGGCAATTAAGCTTTGTGCTTCTTCAACGCTCAGCCCTTGACCCAAAGCAGCCATCAAGCTGACAACAGCATCCTTATAAGGCACCAAGGTTTCTTTGGTATAAGTCTCATCTGTTACTGGCAAATGACGTTTGATAGCCTCATCCAAGATTAAATCAGCGGTCACTTCGATTTCCTCAATACGTAGGTTATCCAGAATGAAGTCATTGTAACCACGGAAGTTGGCATTACCACCAGATTCACCCTTGGTATCGCCACCTCGAGCTGTTGAGAAGATACCAATCCAACTCTGACCTGAATCGCTACCGTTAATCACATAGCTGGCTCGACCAGCACGATCGCTGTTTTCCCAAGTATTTTTCAATGGGTGAAGGGTCAGCTGGTCTGGACTACGGTACTCACCCTCACCGATAGCAAAGGCATAGGCATCATCAGAACCTGCTTCGTAGTCAAAGCTGACACGATAGGTCTTACCTGCTTCAAAGGCAAAGTTCTGTGGAATAGTTTGGTAAACCAGACGACCACGTCCAACAAGACCATTGGTCTTCAGAGACCAGTTGCCATCAATCACATCAGAAATTTTCTTGCCATTCCAGCCACGTTGAGTATAAGGTTCATTCTTTTCAGAGAGGTGGGTACGGTTGTCCTCAACACCTTCAATACCACCGATAACAAATGGGAAAATTCCTTGTGGCACATGCTCAAAGTCTTGGAAGAAGACCTTGGTCTTGCTGAAATCATGTTCACTACCGTACATGCTTGAATTGTTTTCAAAGACACGCACCTCATCAAAGTAAACCTTACCTTCGCTGGCTTCATTTTCACCCTTACGAGTCAAAGTGAGTGTGACGTTTGACACATCATCACCTGTGGTGAAGAAAACATAAAGGTTTTGGAAGTAACTCTTATTGTCAACGGTCGCATTTCGCTCCAGAGTGTTGTGAGCATAGGCTTTAACATAGTTCAGAGCAATGGACTGATTGGTCTGATTGCTGATCACTTTGTCGCCTGTATTGACCGTCAGAATCGCATCTGAGGTGCTACGGTTATCAACGCCGACATAGACCGCATAGGCTGTATTTGGTTTAAGATTAGTCAAGCGTTGAGAAACAGTAACATCGCTGGTGCTTGATGACAAAGCCAGCATTGGGTTGTCCCCTTGAGACCGCTCGATTTGCGCTTTGCTGCTATCGCTCACTGTCCACGGAGACAGACTGCCACTGTTGAACCCTTGATCAACAATGTGCATGCCCTCGCTCCACTTAACGTCCTTGTTGGTCTGCGGACTGCGGTAAAGGACATAAGCTGTGTTGGCTGGCACATCAATGGTTACACGCCCATTTTGCACAGTCAAACGTTGCTCGTCAACCTTACCTGTATCAGTCAGTTTGTAAAGGTAGAGGTCGCCAGATTGCCAATCAGCTGGTAGCTCCCATGACGTTGCCCCTGCTTGAGTGTTGAAGTAGTAGAATTTCTTATCTGAGTCAGCTAAAGCACGACCATTAGCATCCCAATCCCACGGCATCAAGTAAGCTGAGCCATCATAGATGACACGACCATCTAAGGTCATGGTCCGCTCACGGTAGCCTGCGGCGTTGACATCATTGGACTTACGAGCAATCACCAGCTGACGGTTGTTGTCATCTTTGAGCTTAATCTCCATCTCAGGTATCCAACGATACTGTTCCCCATTATCAGACATCGTTACTGGCGTGCCATTTGTCCAGTTGGTCACCTTGAAGTGCTGGATAAATTTCGTTGGAATATTATTCTTGAAGAGATTGGTCATATAGCCCAGATAGTCGCTACGACCTTGCCAGCCTTCAAAGTCCTTCATGTCATAGCCACCCAGAAGTGGGTTGATGGCAGCACCACCATAGCTTGGATAGTTTCCGACCCACGAATCTTTTTGATGGTTTCGAATAAAGCGAACGATGTTACTATTAATCCCTTTCAAGCTGTAGCCACCGTAGGTCAAATCAGATGCCCAGTGTTGAAAGGTGGAGTCATATTCACCAGCGTAGCCCCACTCGTAGGCTGCTCGCCAACCATTCTCGTTAATCTCTCTGGACAGCATGTGAGTTGCCCAAGCAGAATCGTTTCCTGCTTGGCCATTGCCCCAAACATCGACATAGATAAAGTCCAGACCGTCACCCAAGGCATCACGCAAGTCCTTGAAGCGATCGAAACGGCCATGAGCCATGTCGTACTCAGAGTTGATGTTAATCCCTTGGTCAATCCAGTTCCAGCCGTAGTTATACGAGCCATCAGCGTTTTTGCGCAGGCGCTCTGGAATGAAATATTTAGACTCAGGGTAGGTCTCAGAAGCATTGACATGGATACCCAGTTTAGCCCCGTATGGACGAGCTTTCTCAATCAAGGTTTTGAAATCCTCGACACCACCGATACGACGACCCACATCAGCATAATTCAGGTGACCTGAGTCATGCCCTTCACTACCGTAACCTTTGAGCAGGATAGATTGCCCCAAGCCATCCGTATGGAGGGTGATTTTTTTGATACCATCCAAGGTCATCAAGAATGGGTTTTGAGCCTGTGAACCGAAGTTCATAGCGATACGGTATGCCACCAAGTCAGGCACACTTTCAGCCCCTTTCGGATTATTCATGATGTCACGGTAAGCAATAGCACCGTCCTGCCAGTCCACGCGTCCGTCATCATTTTTATCTCTCGTGATAACGACCTTAGCACTCGGCAGAACGAAAGTCCGTTGGTCATAAACCTTGTTTTGGAAAGCCCGTTGATAAATAAATGGTGAACTTTGAATACCGATAAAGTTTTCGCCATTGGCTGAGAATTTATTAACTGTTAATCGGGTAAAATCGTTGGCGCCTCCGCCATAATTATGCTGAGAGTTGCTCCAGACACCTGCTGCCAGTTTATTGTTAGATACAAAACCATACATATAGCCACGAGTAGCCATGTCTCCCATGCTTCTCGTTACTGCCACCTCTTCGTCACCGTTACGATGAGTATTGGTTGACATGCGAGCGCCATTAAACTTGGCATCGCTATCGGCACTAGACACGGAAATTAGATGACTACCTGGAAGTTCAATGGTGCTAATCAGCTTTTTAACATCATCAATTTCTTGACCTG
The DNA here is from genome assembly GCF_041807725.1 of Streptococcus sp. E17BB. Classification (NCBI taxonomy): domain Bacteria; kingdom Bacillati; phylum Bacillota; class Bacilli; order Lactobacillales; family Streptococcaceae; genus Streptococcus; species Streptococcus sp. E17BB. Next base: position 45,793 of record NZ_JBGTZC010000014.1, on the reverse strand, counting down.
CTACCACGTTGTTGTGATTGGTAATCTCAGTCACATCGTAGTGGAGTTCATTACCAACTACCTTCAATTGAAGTTTGATAGTAGCATTGATACTGTTAGCGTCTGAACGTGCCGTGAGGGTATAAAGGACAGTGGTATCGTCAATTTTTTGGAAATTAACCGTTGGGTCAAGTTCAATGCCATTGATTTTAACTTTGTTGTTAGCGATGACTTGACCTGGTAGTGTATCTGTACCAAGCGTATATTCCCGCACCCGTGGGAAGGCTGTATCAATTTTAACAGCCATTTCTGCTGAATGAATCGTGTCATAAGTGTACTGGCTGTCATCTACTTGAGTGCCAGTAACAGTAGGGTTTGGTTGGGTATTGGTTTGAACACCTTCTTGATTATCTGTCTTGACATCAACTGTAGTCACTTGATCGTTGAAACGACCTGCCTTGAGGGCAATACGCTTGTTGTTGCGCAGTGCTGTCATGACCTCCGTCGGAATGGTCAAAGTATCAAAAGCCTTATTGCCGTTGACTGTCGCATTGAGCTGACCATCATGTTTCAAACTGATTATCAATTCATTGGTGCTACCTTTAGTTGGTGATGCCATACTACGAGTAGTTAACCAAGCACCACGTTGACCAGACGCCTTGTATTCCCAGAACCAGCCGCCAGCATTGTCATAACCGACAAAGATGTGGTTGCTATTATCTTGGTGATTGAGGAAAACGCCAAAGCGCCCTGCACCAGGTTCAGACTGCTCAACAAACGTCAAATTGACAGTGGCGTTACCTTCCTCGCTGACTGCTAAACCTTCTTTGACAAACAGAGCTGCATTATTACCATTATCATTTTGAGCAGATGGGGTCAAAGTATTGTAACGAACTCCCTCTGCTTCCTTGACCGTAACAGTACCTGGCACAGTTGATGCAGGTGTCCATTCAATGGTTTTTTGAGAAGCTGCACGCGCTGTTCCTACTGCTGGACTATTTGATATTTCTGGGGCAATAGCAGAGCTGGCAACCGGTTGACTGCCTTCCGTCTCGGTGACAGTAGGCGTCACGGCACTAGTTTCCTCACCGACTGGCTTCAGACTTTCTGCCTCAGAAAGGTCAGACAGATTGTTTGCTGTCGGCTGAACCGTCCCCTCATCAGTTTCTTTGTCCGGTTCTGCTACTGCCAAACCAGTGTCCGCTGTTGAATCGACAGCTCCACTTGTTTCAGCAGCTTCAACAGTCTGTCCAGACAAAAAACTCAGTCCGATAATCACCGAGCAAACACCCACGCTCAGTTTACGGATACTGAAATGACTTTTTTTCGAAAATAGGTCTTTTCCCATTTTTTCCTCCTCCCAAAAGTTACACCTTGGTGTAATCGTTTTCTATACATCTATATAATAAACTATTTCTGTATAAAATGCAAGCGTTTTTTAGAAAAGGAGGCAACATCAACGGACACGTTTCTCCTCTCTTTGCAATCCACCCTACATCTCCCATCGCTAGAGACGAAGGAACGACTGGTCTTGCTACCAACTATGTCAGCCCTATAAGCTGTTATGAAAATCGTTGTTCTAAACAAAAAATGCCAGAGCCAAGCTCCAGCACTTACTAATTTTTTTGATGTTATTTGGTCGACTGACGTTTTTTGATGCCGTGATTAAGCACAATCTCTTTTTCTTCCAGTTCTTCCTTGTTCATGATTTTGGTCAACATACGCATGGCAACAGCACCCAAATCATAAATCGGCTGGCTAATTGACGTCAAGTTAGGACGAGTGTAATTAACAACTGTTGAATCATTACTTGTGATAATTTCAAAATCTTCAGGAACATGTTTACCAGCTGCGAAAAGACCATTCAACAGACCTGCAGCCAATTCATCCTCGGCAACATAAGCTGCAGTTGCCCCTGAGTTAATCAAGCGCTGTGCCAGTGCAAAGCCATCTTCGTAGCGGTATTTGGCTTCAAATACTAGACCCTCGTTAAAGGTTAGCTTATTCTTTTTAAGACCCTCCTTATAGCCAGTCAAACGCACTTTGCCATTAATATCATCAATCAGAGGACCTGACACAAAGGCAATCTTATCATGATTTGCCGCCAGCATATCCAACACATCCATCACCGCTTCCCTATAGTCGATATTGACACTTGGTAACTGATGCTCCAAATCAACTGTCCCTGCCAATACAATAGGCGTCCGTGAACGTGAGAACTCTGAACGAATCTTATCCGTTAAATGGTGACCCATAAAAATAATCCCATCAACTTGTTTAGCAAACAAGGTGTTGACCACGTCAATTTCCTTATCTTGGTCTTCGTCGCTTGAGGTCAGCACGATGTTGTATTTGTACATGGCAGCGATGTCATCAATCCCTTTTGCCAAAGTCGCAAAGTAACTATTGGCAATATTTGGGACAACAACCCCGACTGTTGTCGTTTTTTTGCTGGCTAATCCACGGGCAACGGCATTTGGACGATAGTCCAGACGCTCAATAACACTGAGCACTCGTTGACGGGTGTTTTCTTTGACATTTTTATTGCCGTTAACCACACGGCTAACAGTCGCCATGGATACTCCCGCTTCTCGCGCCACGTCATAGATGGTAATGGTATCATCTGTAGGCATAAATTTTCCTCTCTTTCTGAAAATGTCGTTTTCACTCTTATTCTACCACTTTATGGAAACACTTTCAAGCATAAATATAATTTTTTTGAAAAAAGCTATTGCTTAATCCTTTTTCTGCGATGTGGCAATGAAATATCTGCCCTTTTCATATCACTAAAACTTTAACATCAAGCCCAGCCTTTCTTACTTAGGTAACGATAACTGTCTAAAAAGACTGACCAATAGCCATCAACTTAACTCTAAGCGAGAAGCAAACGACTGCTACACCAGTAAAACAATGGGAACTATTCTCATAAAACCGTTGCTTTTACGACTGCACCAAGAAACAGACACCGATTGATAATCAGGTGCCTGTTTCTAGTGATGTAACGAATAAATAAAGTTCCCCCTACAATCCCAATCGCTCAAAAATGTCATCGACCCGCTTGGTGTAGTAGGCTGGGTTAAAGAGTTCGTCAATCTCGTCTTGGGTGAGTTTTTCGGTGACTTTCTCGTCAGCTTCCAAGAGCGGTTTGAAGTCCACTTGGTTATCCCATGAGTAGGCTGTTTTTGGCTGTACCAAGTCGTAAGCCTCCTCACGCGTCATGCCCTTTTCAATGAGTTTCAACATGACACGTTGGCTATAAATCAAGCCAAAAGTAGAGTTCATGTTGCGAATCATGTTTTCTGGGAAGACCGTCAAATTCTTGACGATATTGCCAAAACGGTTGAGCATGTAGTTGATAAGAATGGTCGTGTCTGGCGTGATAATCCGCTCCGCTGATGAGTGCGAGATATCGCGCTCGTGCCAGAGCGCCACGTTCTCATAAGCCGTGACCATGTGCCCACGAATGACACGCGCAAGCCCTGTCATGTTTTCTGAACCGATGGGGTTGCGTTTGTGAGGCATAGCAGAGCTACCTTTTTGACCCTTGGCAAAGAACTCTTCGACTTCACGTTGCTCCGATTTTTGCAGACCACGGATCTCCGTTGCCATGCGTTCAATCGATGTCGCGATGCCAGCCAGCACTGCAAAGTATTCGGCATGGAGGTCACGAGGTAACACCTGCGTTGAAATTTCTTGCGGGCGGATGCCTAATTTGCCACAAACATATTCTTCGACGAAAGGAGGAATGTTAGCAAAGTTTCCGACGGCACCAGAGATTTTACCAGCCTCAACACCAGCTGCTGCGCGCTCAAAACGCTCTTGGTTGCGCTTCATTTCGCTGTACCAGGTTGCGAGTTTCAGACCGAAGGTCGTTGGCTCCGCATGCACTCCGTGAGTACGCCCCATCATGATGGTCATCTTGTGCTCACGCGCCTTCTCAGCCACGATATTGGTAAAGGTTTCAAGGTTCCGACGGATAATGTCGTTGGCCTGCTTGTAGAGGTAACCGTAAGCCGTATCAACTACATCCGTCGAGGTCAGCCCATAGTGCACCCACTTGCGCTCCTCGCCCAAGCTCTCTGACACCGCACGGGTGAAGGCCACCACATCGTGACGAGTCTCCTCTTCGATTTCTAAAATACGGTCGATATCAAAGCTCGCATTGGCACGAATCTTCGCCACATCTTCCTTGGGAATCTCACCCAACTCAGCCCATGCTTCGCTAGCGAGGATTTCCACCTCCAGCCAAGCACGGTACTTGTTCTCTTCACTCCAAATGTTCGCCATCTCAGGGCGGGAATAACGTGTTAGCATTTTGTTTGGCTCCTTTATTTCATTTTATAGATTCCAATTTGATTTAAAACATATTCATTTTTCATTTTATCAAAAGGAATTACCCAATCTTCAAATCTTTCCATAAGATTAATTTCAATATTCAAACCATTAGGAGGAATGAAATTATAGTTTAGGTAACTTTGTAAAGCATCATTTCTCCCCCGTTTTACAGATTGTCCTACTTGATTATTAGATATGTTATTTTGAATAACATTTAGAAATAAAAAGAAAATTTCTAATTCATCCGAAATGATAACATTTTTATTAAGTCCCTCTTTATGCCTTATCATTAAGTACAGATACAGTTGTATCATAATCTTGAACGAATATTCAGAATGCGGATCTTGCTTTCTACACAGAATGGCAACATTCATCAGTCTGTTTAAATTATAAATTGAATAGTACGTATTATAGTACCCCACTATATAATTCAAAATATCATCAATATCTTCAATCAGGCATATATCAATCTTGATATCCTCTAAACTTTTAGTACGAATCTCTTCTCTTAGATTTTTTCCTATAAAATTTTGAATCCGATTACTAACACTTCTAAATGATGATTTTACCAGTTCATAAAATTTATTATTTTTCAATCTATATTCCAAAACTCTCCCACACTATCCACATCTTCCCTTAGCACCACCACATGTCCCATCTTGCGGTTGGGCTTTGCTTCTATTTTACCATAAAGGTGGAGGTGGGCGCTAGGGTTTTCTGCAACATAGCTTCTAGCTTGTTCTATGTGTTGGCCGAGGACATTGAGCATGACGGCTGGGGCATGGAGTCTGATAGTTGGCAAAGGTTGACCGAGTACGCCCAAGATATGGGTGTCAAACTGTGAAAAATCACAGGCTTCGATAGAATAATGCCCTGAGTTGTGGGGGCGTGGGGCGATTTCATTGACTAGAATCTCGTCGCCTGCCACAAACATTTCCACACAGAGGGTGCCGAACAAGTTGAGCTGCTCTGCGATTTTGACTGCCATAGCCTGCGCTTCAGCGCTCAAGTCGTCTGAAATACGGGCTGGGACGATGGTTTTTGACAGGGTATTGTCGCGGTGGATATTTTCCTGAACAGGAAAGACGGTGACATCTCTGCCATTGCCAGATACGATGACCGAGATTTCCAAGTCAAAATTGACGAACTCCTCCAGGACGCACTCGGCAGAGTTAGCCAGCTTGTTGGCTGCTTCAAGGTCGGCGCGAGAGCGAATGACGACCTGACCGTGTCCATCATAGCCACCCGTGGCAGTTTTGAGGACATAGGTTTTTGAGAAGTCAAGATTTTCCAAATCAAGGCTAGAGGTCACAACCTTGTAAGGTGCCACGGTCACGCCGGTCTTATTGGCCAAGAAATCTTTTTCAAAAATGCGATTTTGAGAAATACGAAGAAGGTCAGTCCCCTGCGGAAGTTGACCTTCTTTTATTACAGCGTCCAGACCATCTGCATCCACATTTTCAAACTCATAAGTGAGCACATCACAGCGCTCTGCCAGTTGGCGAAGAGCCTCTACATCGCTGTAAGGTGCCACAATCACCTCACTCACGCGCGAAGCCGGGCAATCCGCCGCTGGGTCTAGCGTAATGACCTTGTGTCCCATATAGATAGCAGAAATGGCCATCATCTGACCTAGTTGACCGCCTCCAATAATCCCGATAGTTTTAGTTGAGTTCATCGCTCATGGCCTTCGCGATTTTTCCTTGTTCAATAGCAAAGCTGGCTAGTTGGTCTGCGATACCGCTATCTTCGATAGACAGAATACGGAGAGCAGTCAGCGCCGCATTGGTTGCTCCCGCTTCTCCTATTGCCATGGTTGCCACAGGCACACCTGCTGGCATCTGAACAATGGAATAGAGGGAATCGAGACCATTGAGAGCACGAGACTTAACAGGTACACCGATGACGGGTAGTGTCGTCTTGGCTGCAACCATACCAGGGAGGTGAGCTGCCCCGCCAGCACCTGCAATGATGACTTTGATACCACGACCGCGTGCTTCCTCTGCGTGCTTAAACATAAGGTCTGGGGTACGGTGAGCAGAGACGACTTTTTTCTCATAGACTACGCCAAACTGGTCGAGGGCTTCAGCTGCTTTTTGCATGGTTGCCCAGTCAGAGCTGGAGCCCATGATGATGGAAATAATTGGTTTCATTTTAATGTTCCTTTTTTCTTTTTGTCAGTTGTCTTAAGTGCTAGAGGACGCAAGCGACCGCCATCGGCGTTCAATTGCTTATTTTCGATCCCAAAGTCTCGAAAATCCCCTGTCACCAAGTCCAAACTGACTTGGTGACTTTCAGCACGGCGACAACTGACAGGTTTATCTCGCTTACGCTCGTTTTTCTGATTACATTATATTTTATTTCAATGCTTTACTTCCGATGTCTGTTCGATAAAAGAGCCCCTCAGTGTTTTGGTTTGCCAGCTCAGCATAGATTTTTTCCTGCGCTGCTGGGACGGTATCAGCTGTGCTGACTAGCATATAGACGCGTCCGCCGTTGGATAGTAGAGCCCTGCTATTGTCATCAAACTTAGCGCCTGCATAGTAGGTGATAATGTCGCCATTCGTCTTTTCTGGTAGTGGAACACCTTTTTCATAGTCAAGCGGGTAGCCATTAGAAGCGACGACAACGCCAAGGGTTACGCCACCCTCACGCCAAGTGATGGTTGGCTCTTTCTTGTCCAAGATGTCGCTGATGTTTTGGGCAAAATCCGAGGTCAGCCGGGGCAGGATAATCTGGGTCTCGGGATCCCCAAAGCGGGCGTTGAATTCGATGACCTTAGGTCCATCGGTAGTCAAAATCAGACCACAGTAAAGAACGCCAAGATAGGGACGTCCTTCTGCCATCATACCTGCTAGAAGGGGCTTGATGATGGTCTCCACCGACTGTTCAATGACGGACTGAGGCAGGTGGGTAACCGGTGCATAAGCCCCCATGCCACCTGTGTTGGGTCCTGTATCTCCATCGTGAGCCCGCTTATGATCTTGAGCAGTTGGCATGAGGGAGAACTCCTCGCCGTTGACAAAGGCAAAGAGGGAAAACTCCTCGCCATCTAGGAATTCTTCAATGACCACACGTGCACCGGAGTCACCAAATTTATTGTCCAAAAGCATCTCACGCGCCGCCTCGACCGCCTGCTCAATCGTCTCTGCCACGACCACTCCCTTGCCCAGTGCCAGTCCATCTGCCTTAACCACGATAGGGGCGCCCTGTTTTTCGATATAAGCCTTGGCCTCCTCAAAGTCGGCAAAGGTACTATAGGCGGCTGTTGGGATGCCGTACTTGGTCATGATAGACTTAGCAAAGTCCTTGGACCACTCCAGCTCTGCTGCTAGACGCGATGCCCCAAAAGCTTTGAGACCTGCTGATTCAAAATCATCCACAATACCCGCCGCCAGTGCATCATCAGGCCCGACAAAGGTCCAAGCGATGTTATTTTTCTTGGCAAAATCAATCAGGGCATAATGTTCGGAAATTCCGAGATTGATCAGTTGTAACCCATCTAGGGTCATGCCATCATTACCTGGCGCAACATAGACCATGTCCACCTGTGGCGATTCTAAAAGTTTCTTAGCAATCGCATGCTCACGTCCGCCAGAACCGATAACCAACAGCTTCATCATTTCTCCTCATTTTTTTAAAAATAGTCAAGTTGTTCGAAAACACACAAGCAAATGCTGTGTGCCTCTCTTAATGCCTAAAATGTCTAATACCCGTAAACACCATTGCGATGCCATGTTTATTGGCGGCGTCAATCGAGTCTTGGTCACGAACGGAGCCACCTGGTTGGATGATGGCCTTGATGCCTGCGGCGGCAATTTCTTCGATATTGTCCGCAAATGGGAAGAAGGCATCTGAAGCAAGGACTGCACTGTCAAGACGGTCTTTAGCCTGCTCAATGGCAATGCGAACTGACGCCACACGATTGGTCTGACCTGGGCCGACACCAAGGGTCATGTGGTCGTTGGTGATGATAATCCCGTTAGACTTGACATACTTGATGACCTTCCAAGCAAACTCAAGGGCTGTCGCTTCTTGCTCGCTCGGTTGACGCTCTGTCACCACCTGCCAGTCGGCTGGACTTTCCTTGACGACGTCCTGATTTTGCACCAGCATACCACCAACCACGCCTGTGTACTCAGGCTCGATTTCGCTAGCGTCTTGCTCGTCAAACGGCAACTCCAGCACGCGCAGGTTGGCTTTTTTCTGGAAAATGGCTAGCGCTTCTGCTGAATAGTTCGGTGCGATGATGATTTCAAGGAAAATCTTGCTCATCTTTTCTGCCGTCGCACCATCAACTTCTCTGTTCAGCACGACAATTCCACCGAAAATCGACACAGAGTCTGCCTCATAGCAATAATCCCAAGCTGTCTCGATGTCATCAGCCTGACCGATACCGCAAGGGTTCATGTGCTTGAGAGCAACCACAGTCGGCTGATCCTTGAAATCACGGATAATGCGGATAGCCGCATCGGCATCGCGGATATTATTGAAGGAAAGCTCCTTACCGTTGAGTTGCTTGGCTGACGCGATAGAATACTCTGTCGGAATCGCTGACTGGTAAAAATCTGCAGCCTGTTGAGGATTTTCCCCGTAGCGCATTGGCTGTTTGAGGTCATAAGTGATGGTTAGCTTTTCAGGTTTGGTTTCGCCAACTTGTGCTGTGAAATAGTCCGCAATCAAGGCATCGTAGGCTGCTGTGTGACGGTAAACCTTGGCTGCCAAACGTTGACGGGTCGCATAGGTTGTCTTGCCATCAGCCTTGAGCTCATCCAACACTACCGTATAGTCTGCTGGATCCACAACAACCGTCACGCTGGCGTGATTTTTGGCTGCAGAGCGAAGCATGGATGGGCCACCGATATCAATATTTTCCACCGCCAAATCATAGGTCACGTCTGGGCGCAGAATGGTCCCCTTGAAGGGATAGAGGTTAACTACAACAAGGTCAATCAGACCAATCTCATGCTGGTTGGCTGCCTCCAAATGGCTGTCCAAATCACGACGAGCGAGGAGCCCACCGTGGATTTTTGGATGGAGAGTTTTGACACGACCGTCCATCATTTCAGGGAAGCCTGTCACATCGTCGATGGCAATAGTTGCTACCCCTGCATTATCAAGGGCTGTTTTCGTCCCGCCAGTTGAGATAATCTCCCAACCTTGGGCTGTCAATGCTTGGGCAAACTCGATAATGCCTGCTTTGTCTGATACGCTAATTAAAGCACGTTTAGTCATGGGGTCTCCTTATTTTCTGTTGTATATTCTCTAATGTCAGGCGCCTTATAAGTAGTGATAAAAGCCTCAATCTCTTCTAGATTATCCGAAAAAAGGATTTTGTCTCGATCTGTCTGACTGAGGAAACCTTCCGCTACCATGTGGTCGTACATGGCCTTTAAAGGGTTAAAATAGCCTGTGACATTGTACAAAATACAAGGCCCATCATTTTGGCCAATCCGTGACCATGAGATAACTTCTGTAATTTCTTCTAACGTCCCTGGCCCACCAGGCAGGGCTATAAAAGCATCACCTAAAGCAATCATCTTAGCCTTGCGACTAGGCATATCAGGAACCACAATGAGCTCTGTAAGGTTTGGATGGGCAATTTCACGTTTTTGGAGAAAGGATGGCATGACACCAATCACCTGTCCGCCATTTGTCAAAATCCTGTCGGCCAAAAAGCCCATCAAGCCAACATTACCACCACCATAAACCAGTCGGTGACCTTTGTCAGTCAACCAGTCAGCCAAGGCAACGGTCTTCTTCTGGTAGATGGGACTATCACCACTACTGGCTCCGCAATAAACTGTGATATTCATTCTTTAAATCTCTCTTCTAGTTTTTCTTTATGGGATTGCATGATATCTTCCAAAGACATCTGGTACTTATCCGCTAGAATGAAAATATTATCCAATACATCACCCAATTCTTCCTTGATGTCTGCAAGGTTCTCCTGGTCGCTTTGAATACTTTCATCTGGTCTATCTCGTCCAATTTCACGTTTGCGAATAGCCTGAGCCAACTCACCGACTTCCTCCGTCAAAAAATTGCAGCGAACAAAAGAGTCATATTCGTACCAGCCTCGTTTTTTATAAAAAGCACTAACCCATTCTTGATAAATTTTTAAATCCATACAATTTTCCCATTCTATCTCATAAGCTCTATATTCATGTGAAAATTCATACCCTAATTTCTCTGCTAACTCCAAGGAAACCTTGGTATGGGCGTCCCAACTAGGATAAAGCCCTCTGTCTAAACAGATTAATATTAGTTTAGCCGCGACAGCTTTTGCCAGACCCTTTCGCCTAAAACCAGGGTGAGTGTCTATCTCGATTTCAATCCCATTTTTATAAGTTGAGTAAGACGAAGCACCAGCTACCACCTTTCCTTGATAAAGGGCAACAACACCTAGTCCAAGTTGAGCGTAGTGTTGGTCATCATCATAGTTAGCAACCAAATCTTGCGACCATTCTTCAGCCAAACAAGTTTTATATAACTGTTCATCAATCAACTGCAAGTCAAACTCCACTGGCAAACCAGCCACAATTTTTTCTAACTTGTTACGGTCAAATCTGCTATCTTTCTTAGTCGCATAGCGAGTGAAAGCATGCGCTTTTGATCCATACGTTGCTTCTATCAGATCCGACCAACCTTGATGTTGTGGTACAAGAATAATGTCCTTCCCAGAACAAGATTCAATCAGTCCAAGACAAGGTTTACCCGCTAAAAAACCAAAAGAAGTTTGTCTTCCTAGTTTCGCCAAGGCCGATTGGGGATTGTCAGAGTTATCAACCCAGATCTCTCCCATCACTCCCTGCAAACAAGACCAGATGATAGTTTCTTGCCAATCTTGAAATAGAGGAGTGGCTACTGATAAATCTTTTAATCTTTTCATAAGGTGATTGTAACAGATTATCTTATTTCTTTACAACTCCCAACTCTCTCAACACCTCCGGATACAAAGCATACTCCGCCTCGTGTATCCGTGCTTCAAATGTTTCTAAAGTGTCTTCTGGCAAGCGTGGGACGCGGACTTGCTTGATGATTTGACCAGTATCCACACCAGCGTCCACCCAGTGAACCGTCACGCCACTCTCAGCCACGCTAGCCTCCCAAGCGTCCCTAATCCCGTGCGCTCCTGGAAATTCAGGCAGGTAAGCAGGGTGGATATTGATGATGCGACCTTCATAGGTAGAAAGCAAGGTCTCGCCAACAATTTTCATATAGCCAGCCAGAACAACCAAGTCAATCTGGTGCTGGTCCAACAGATCCACAATAGCTTCTTCGTAAGCAACCTTGTTTTCAAATTCTGTGAGTTCAAAGGTATAGCTGGTCACACCCAAATTTTGAGCACGTTCCAACACATAGGCTCCCCGTTTATCTGAGAATAGGAACGCAACTGGAAACTCCTCAGCAATGACCTGAAAGTTGGAGCCGTTGCCAGAGGCAAACACGGCAATCTTCTTGGTCATGAGGCAATCACCACGCTCTTATCCGTTTTTTCGATAATCCTGCCGATGTCATAGACCTCTTCGTCAACCAGTTCTCTGACTGTCGCAACCTTTTCTGGGGAAACTGCCAAAACCAGGCCAATCCCCATATTAAAGATTTCAAACATTTCCTCGTGTTTGATGTCCCCATATTTTTCAAGCGCCTTGAAAATCGGTAGAACTGGGATAGCAACCTCATCAATCTCTGCTGCCAAGTTGTCAGCAAACATGCGAGGCACATTTTCGATAAAGCCGCCTCCTGTGATGTGGGCAATGCCGTTGACTAGTCCTGCTTTGATAAGAGGAAACACCTCCTTGACATAGATACGAGTTGGCTCAAGGAGAACATCCTTGAGTGTTTTGCCTTCCAATTCTGGCAGGACTTCTTCACCTGTATAGTCCGCAAAGACCTTGCGCACTAGTGAATAGCCATTGGAATGGACACCGCTTGAAGCCAGTCCCAAGAGGACATCACCTGCCTGAACTTTTGAACCGTCAAGGATTTGTGACTTCTCAGCAATCCCCACAGCAAAGCCAGCCAAGTCGTAATCGTCCTCACCATACATGCCAGGCATTTCAGCGGTCTCGCCACCAATGAGGGCACAACCTGCCTGCACACAGCCCTCAGCAACGCCAGCCACAACTTGCTCTAGCTTTTCAGGCACATTCTTTCCAGTCGCGATGTAATCAAGAAAGTAAAGCGGCTCAGCACCTGCTGCGATGATGTCGTTAACACACATGGCGACACAGTCCTGACCGATAGTATCGTGCTTGTCGTACTGGATGGCGAGCATAAGTTTGGTGCCAACCCCATCCGTACCAGACACAAGCACCGGTTCTTTGACGTCCAGCTGGCTTAGATCAAACATACCACCAAAGCCACCGAGGGCTCCCATGACACCCGCTCGTTCCGTACGCGCCACATGCTTCTTAATCCGCTCAACGACCTCGTAGCCAGCTTCTACATCCACACCTGACTGGGCGTAGGCATTTTTGTTAGACATAGGATTTCCTTTCTTTTGGGAAAATAGCACAATTATCAACTTGTTTTTAATATGCCGTAATGGTTAATAAAATCAACCATCATTAAATCAATGGTTTTTAACAACTCTTTAACTTTGGGTCTATCATCAGATGCCAATTCTATTTTCATCTTATTCGCAACTCTTGACAATTGAATTAACTCTTTCTTCAATTTTCGTTGATTTGCGACAGTATAAAATCCACCTGAAACTAATACAACTGGTGTTGCTACAGCAGCAACTAAACTCACTATACCGCCGACAGCACCTCCAAAACCAAAACTTGCTAATGCGGACATCATCTGAGCTCCTGACATACCTGAAAGCCAAGAAAAGATAGATGCAACTCCTAGTGCACCTGTACCAACTCCGCCAAGAATGCCAGCAAGTTCAGGAGATATTGCAGATGAATAGTCCATTTTAAAGCGATTTTCATGAAATGTATTTAATTCTAAGATAAAAATTCTAAACTGCTCAACTTCTTTTTTCTTAATCAATTTCATAAACTCATGTCACATTCTCAATATAAAAACTAGTCTTCTCACTCAAGCTACGCTGATATTCTTCTTCATAGTCATAGAGCGGGGTTGGAAATTCCCCATCAAAGTAAGCCACACATAGCCCACCATTGGGAGCTTGGGTGTCAATTCCGATAGAGGCTATCAGCCCATCCAGAGACAGATAAGTCAGGCTGTCTGCCCCGATAATCTCGCAGACCTCATCCACCGTGTGATTGGCCGAAATCAGCTCCCGACGGTTTTGAATATCAATGCCGTAAAAACAAGGATACTTGAGCTCTGGACTGGCAATCGCCACGTGAACTTCAGCCGCCCCAGCTTCCTTGAGCAAGCTCACAATCCGCCGACTGGTCGTCCCTCGCACAATAGAGTCGTCCACCATGACCACTCTCTTGCCCTTGACCACGCTAGACACAGCAGACAACTTCATCCGCACACCCTGCTCTCGTAGCTCCTGAGTTGGCTGGATAAAGGTTCGCTGGACGTACTGGTTCTTGATGAGCCCCATTTCATTTGGCAGACCTGATTCTTCGGCAAAGCCCATGGCTGCGCTGAGAGACGAGTTGGGGACGCCGACCACGATATCCGCCTCTTGCTTGAATTCCCTCGCCAGCTGACGCCCCATATTCTTTCTGGCTGTATGTACATTGACCCCGTGAATCACACTATCAGGGCGAGCAAAGTAGACATACTCCATAGAGCAAATCGCCAGCTGACGCTCTGTCGTGTAGGTATCAATGTGCATCCCCTCATCATCAAACACCACGATTTCCCCAGGCTGCATGTCTCGTACCCACTTGGCACCGACGACCTCAAAAGCACAGGTTTCCGAAGACACCACCCAAGCCCCGTTCGTCATCTGACCGACAGACAGGGGGCGAAAACCATTGGGATCAAGAGCAGCCAGCAGTTTGTCTTCTAAGAGGAGCAAGTAAGCAAAGCCACCCTTGACTGTATTAAGGGCTTCCTTGATTTTGTCCATCAGGTTTTGTTGCTGGCTACGGCGAATCAGGTGCATGAGAATCTCCGTATCTGATGTACTGGCAAAAATCGCACCATAATGTTCCAACTCTTTTCTCAGAGAAACAGCATTGGTCAGATTGCCATTGTGAGCCAGACCGGCTTTCATATCTGAAAATCGGAAATGAAAGGGTTGGATATTATTGATAGAGCTAGCACCAGACGTCGCATAGCGCAAGTGACCAATCGCGGCTTGACCGATCAGTTTGTCCAGATTCTCCTGCTGCTTAAAGACCTCTGCCAAGAGCCCTAGACCGTGATGGCGTTTGAATTTTCCCCTGTCATTAGCCAGAATACCTGCCCCTTCTTGACCACGGTGTTGGAGGCTATGGAGGCCGTAATAAGTCACTTGAGCCGCTTGAGGATGTCCCCAAATGCCAAAGACACCACATTCTTCATTGAGAGATTTGACTTCGTAAACCATGATTTTTCCTTTTTATTTCATGCAAGCTCACTGTTGTTTGCTACTTTCCTGTAAAATACTTCACAGCACTCTCAAACAGTTTCTGGTCCTTTTTGCCTGGCACGTTCTGGAAAAGACCATCTTCTGTCCTCTCAGAATGCGCCATCTTACCGATAATCTGCCCGTTTTCGCTGGTAATACCCTCGATAGCATAATAAGATCCGTTGGGATTATAGCGACTATCCATGCTAGAATTGTCCTTATCATCAACATACTGACTAAAAATCTGTCCCTTATCTCTCAATCGTTCAAATTCTTCAGCGGTGACGACAAATTTGCCCTCCCCATGAGAAACAGGTATCGTATGAACATCTCCAACAGATACACCTGCCAACCACGGCGAATTGGTATTGGCAATGCGTGTCCGCACCATCTTGGCCACATGCTGGTTAGCATCATTGTAGAACAACGTTGGACTGGTCTCGCTCAAGTCCTCAAAATTGCCGTAAGGCAAGAGACCTGATTTGACAAGGGCTTGGAAACCGTTGCAGATACCGATGATGATCCCTCCTCGCTCAATAAAGCGGTCAATGGCAGCTCGTACACGTTCTTGTCGCAATATAGCCACAATAAACTTGGCAGAACCGTCTGGCTCATCCGCTGCCGAGAACCCCCCTGCGAAAAATAGGATATGGGCCTTGTCAAGATTACTCACCATGGTGTCAACCGACTGGGCAACTGCCTGATCATCCAAGGTCACAAAAGGCACTAGCCGTACCTCAGCTCCTGCCTGCTCAAAGGCCTTAGCCGAGTCGTATTCCGAGTTGGTTCCTGGGAAAACTGGGATGTAAACCAGTGGTTTCTCCACTTGTTTTTCCGCTCTTTTGACAAATGGCAGAGCAACTGTTGGGACATCTTCCAGCACATCGGACTGGGTAAATCTTGTTGGATAGACATCTTCTAAAGTCCCTTCATAGGCTGCCAAGAGCTTGTCACCAGATACTGCTCTGCCATTGACCATGAGGGTAAAATCAGCAAGCGTCTGACCGATTGGCTCCAAACCAGCAATTTCTGTCGCAGAAGTGAAGACGAAGCCACCCAGTTGACCTGTCAAGCTGGTTGACAAATCTGTCAAGTCGACCTGTGCACCGATGCCATTACCAAACATCATGAGGGCTAAGCTCTCCAGCAAACCACCATACTTAACCGCGGAAATCGCAGTGAGTTGATATTGCTCTTGCAAAGCAGACAAGGTTGTCAGATGACGCCGAACCTGCTCAAAGTCGACCTCGGCAGACAAGCTCACTCCTAGCAGATAGTAAATGTACTGACCTGCCTCCTTAAACTCTGGCGAATAGACACGGCGACTATCCGCTGTTGTCACCCCAAAAGCTACCAAAGTTGGCGGTACTGTCAGGTCTTCAAAGGTGCCAGACATAGAATCTTTGCCTCCAATAGCTGGCAAACCTAGCTGGCTCTGAGCCTCAATCGCCCCCAGCAGAGCTGCTACAGGGTGCCCAAATCGTTCAGGGATCCGATCCATCCGCTCAAAATATTCCTGATAAGAGAAGCGAGCTTTACTCCAATTAGCACCAGTCGCTGCCAAACGAGCAGTCGCTTCGATAATCGCGTAAACCGCACCATGATAAGGAGACCATGACGCCAAATAAGGATTGTAACCAGCAGCCATGACAGATGCTGTCGTCGTCACTCCCTTTTGAACAGGGAGTTTTTGCACTGAGCTTTCAGCTGGAGTCAGCTGGTGATGTCCACCAAGTGGATGCAAGACCGTTGACCGTCCGACCGAACTGTCAAACAAGGTCTGCAAACCTTTTTGACTAGCATGGTTGAGGTCAGACAAGACTGCCTGCAAATCCTGCTCAAGACTAGCTAAATCTGTCGTTCTCTGGTAAGGTTGCTCGACCTGACAATCAACAACTTTGGTGCTGACCTGAGCACGCACCCCGTTAGTATCCAAAAAACGTCGCTCAATATCCACAATGGTTTGACCATTCCAAGTCATGACTAGATGTGGTTTTTCTGTCACGGTCGCAACAGCAACCGCATGGATATTCTCCATCGCACAGGCTGAAATAAAGGTATCCGCATCAGTCGGACGAACCACTACTGCCATCCGCTCCTGACTTTCTGAGATGGCAATTTCAGTGCCATTTAGGCCCGCATACTTGAGCGGCACCTTATCGAGGTCAATGCTCACCCCATCTGCCAACTCACCGATAGCGACACAGACCCCACCAGCACCAAAATCATTGGACTTCTTAATCAGACGGGTAACATTCTCATTGCGGAAAAGGCGCTGGATTTTGCGTTCTTCGATGGCATTCCCTTTTTGGACTTCCGCACCAGCCGCCTCAATAGATGCCACGGTCTGTACCTTAGACGACCCTGTTGCTCCGCCGATGCCATCACGACCAGTCTTGCCACCAAGAAGAATCACGACATCACCTGCTTCTGGTTTCTCACGCACCACATTTTCCTTAGGAGCAGCACCGACGACCGCACCCAGCTCCATCCGTTTGGCAACAAAGCCTGGGTGGAAATATTCCTTGACATAAGTTGTTGCAAGACCAATTTGGTTACCATAAGAGGAATAGCCTTGTGCAGCGGTTTTTGAGATGACCTGCTGGGGCAACTTGCCTGCTCGAGTGGCTGAAAGAGGTGCTGTAATGTCTCCAGCGCCCGAAAGCCGCATCGCTTGATAGACATAGGAACGACCTGATAAGGGGTCTCGAATCGCACCACCGATACAGGTCGCAGCTCCACCAAAAGGCTCGATTTCTGTTGGGTGGTTATGGGTCTCATTCTTAAACATGAGAAGCCACGGTTCTTTGATACCGTTAATCTCAACGTCAATTTCTACCGAGCAAGCATTGATTTCGTCCGAAACCTCAAGGTCATCCAAGCGCCCATTGGCTCTTTCATAGCGCCCAAAAATCGTCGCCATGTCCATCAGGGTGATAGGCTTATCCTCACGCCCTAGTTCCGCCCTCATCGCCAGATACTTGTCATAGGTCTCTTGGAGATTTTTAGAAAAAGCTGACGCGGAAAAATCAATACCCACTAACTCCGTTTCAAAGGTGGTATGACGACAGTGATCAGACCAGTAGGTATCCAGCACCTTGAGCTCTGTCTCTGTCGGTACCCGACCGATGGACTTGAAATAGTCTT
This sequence comes from Streptococcus sp. E17BB, assembly GCF_041807725.1. Lineage (NCBI taxonomy): Bacteria > Bacillati > Bacillota > Bacilli > Lactobacillales > Streptococcaceae > Streptococcus > Streptococcus sp. E17BB. The sequence continues at coordinate 27,840 of NZ_JBGTZC010000014.1, read as the reverse complement.
GAATAAAGAGCAAATCCGCCACTTCCATGGCAAGCCCAGCCTCTGCCTTATAATTTGCAAAATCTGCCTCGCTCGCTGTCTCAAAAAAAGTCAGATAGGGAATCCGATCCTGAACAACAGCCTCCTCTTCGGTTATCAAACCTACCGTCAAATTCTTGATTCGTGAGTCAATCGGATTGAGCAGATAGCTGGTCACCGATGCCAAATCAGCATCTGATAGATCCGGGTTAAAGAGGTAGAGTTGAGCAGATTTGACCCTCACCTGTTGATCCGCTCCCAGAAGCTGCAAGGCTTCCTGAGCAGACGCCGCCCGTTGGTCAAATTGCCCTGGTAAAGCTTCGATTGCCACACTGCGATAAGCTGATAAATGGAGGTCATCACTAGTTAAGAGCTTATCTGTCACAGGTTCTGAAAAAATCTGTTGCTCTGCTAATGTCATCAGTTCATCAGCCAAACCAAAGACATCATAAACCTGTAACAATCTCAAGCTCGTTAGAGTCTCAAGCCCCAATTGCCGTTGCAAGGTCCCTAGTAAGCTGGTCGCCTTAACTCCGAAAGCACTCTTTTTCTCCACAAAAATCCGCTTGTCCATCTATCCCTCCTTTTCAGCTACTGCCTGCAATCTTTCCAATACCCTGGCATACACTTCCGTCAAAGACCCCAAATTTCTCCGGAAGACATCCTTGTCCAGATGATTCCCTTTCGCATCCCAGAGCCTGCAGTTATCTGGCGAAAACTCATCTGCCAAGAGGATCTTGCCATCCTTATCCTTGCCAAATTCCAGCTTAAAATCCACCAAGGTCAGCCCAATCTCAGCAAACCAGTCCTTCAACAATTCATTGATGCGACGGGTCTCCGACTTGAGATAAGCCACCTCATCACTGGTCGCTAAGCCCAAAAAGGTCACATGCTCATCATTGATAAAGGGATCATCCAAATCATCGTTTTTGTAGTAAAACTCGATAATCGGTGTCTCTAAAACCAGCCCTTCTTTCAATCCAAATCGTTTGGAAAGCGACCCTGCGGTACGATTTCGTAACACAACTTCCAAAGGAATAATTGACACTTTCTTGTTTAATTGTTCGGTTTCTGATAAGCGTTTAATAAAATGAGTCGCTACACCTGCTCGATTTAAACGTTCAAAAATCAGACTAGAAATAAGATTATTAAGCCGTCCTTTACCTGTTATCTCTTCTTTTCTCGCCCCATTAAGCATGGTGGCTTGATCCTTGTAGACAGAGATAATTTGGTCAGGATCATCTGTACCATAAATATCTTTGGCTTTCCCTTGGTATAAAAGTTGAGTCGGCATCTCCAAACCTCGCTAACATTTTTATTCATGTTAACAAAAAATATTTGTTTTTTCAAGGAATTTTATAATTTTTTTATGAGAATAATTTTTTTAAATCCAAAAACCGAACTTTTATCAAAAAAACATCCCCACGGCTACTACCGTGAGGATCTGAGAATACCATCAGAACTTTCAATTAGTCTCCTCTGAAAACATTTGAACAGAGGCTTCAACAACTCCACTCTCCAGCATGTCTCTGGTCTGTTTGATTGTGTAGTAGATCGCGGTGGCATCAGATGAGCCGTGAGCCTTGACAACTGGGGCTTTCAGACCCAAGAGGACGGCGCCGCCAGCTTTTTTATAGTCCATGGCACCTAAAGCCTGTGTCAGGCTTGATTTGAGGAGAAGACCGCCGATTTTAGCCAGCAAGCCACCTGTTTTTACCGCCGATTTGACCTGACTAACAACGGCTTTGCCTGTTCCTTCGATGGCTTTCAGCACTGCATTGCCCGTAAAGCCGTCAGAAATGACCACATCACAGACACCCTCGAGCAGGTCTCTAGCTTCAATATTTCCGATAAAATGAATGGCAGGATCCTTGCTCAACAGGTCATAGGCCGCTAAGCGCAAGGGGTCTCCCTTGGTCGATTCCGTTCCGTTATTGAGCAGACCGACACGAGGTCGTGCGATGCCACGCACCTTTTGGGCGTAGAACGTTCCTAGAACCGCATACTGGTGCAGGTGCTCAGGTTTACTTTCTGCGTTTGCTCCCAAGTCCATCATGTCAAAGCCTTTGCCATCCATGGTTGGCAGGGTGGACATGAGACCTGGACGGTCAATGCCCTTGATGCGCTTGACAATCAGCTGTCCAGTAGCAAGCAAGGCGCCTGTATTCCCTGCTGAGATGACAGCATGAGCTTCCCCAGCCTTGACACTCTTAGCCGCTAAAACCACAGAAGCCTGCTTTTTCTGACGAAGAGCTATCGTCGGCTCATCGCTTGAGTCGATTTTTTCATCCGTGTGGACAATGCTCACGCGCTCTGTCGCTGTAAGGTACTGCTTGATGGCATCCTCCTTACCATATAGCACGACAGATAGGTCGGAGAACTCTGCCAGAGCACGATTAACTCCCTCTACCACAGCTTGAGGAGCATGGTCCCCTCCCATGGCATCAATTGCAATGATGTGTTTTGTCATCAGTCATTTCCTTTCACGTTTTTCTCAATTATAGCAAAAAACAGCTGAAAAATCAGCCGTTTCGGTTTTTCATCACATCTCCCCACTTCTGAAGATCATCGATAAATGTTTTACTCTTGAGCTTGATGCCGACATAATCCTCATAGAGTTGATCGATAAACAGCCGCAGTTTAGCTTTCATCTCAGGACTTAGGGAGATTTTTTGTAAGTCGTCAAAGGAAATGGCCTGAAACCGATTGAGCAGATAAGGCACATTGGGATCGAGATGGCTACGCCGGTCATCCTCATGGTAATGAGCAGGGCAAACAAGACCTGAATACTTGAAGGAAAAATCAAAGGCCTGACCCACTCGGTGACAGAAGATACACTCGTTGAAGTTGAGCTGAACACCCAGTCGATCTAAAAGCTGGATTTCAAAGATATTGGTCAGCACCTCATGATCCATCCCCTCTTCCATCAGCTCTAAGGTCTTGCAAGTAAAGGCAAAAAGCTGACTATCATAGACATTGTCCACAATTGCCGCATCTGCCAGCGCCACGATATAAGTCGCGTGAGCCAGTAGAAAAATATCATCGTTAATCCGCTTAAAGGTCTGAACCGAACGATAGTCCTCGATATAGGAGAGCCCTGTTTCATTGATTTTTAGGATAAAATCTGCCACAGTCAACGGCTGAATAACCGAGGCAAGTTTCGACTGGCTCGCATGACGGACGAAGAACATCCGTTTGCCCAGCTGCTCGGTAAATATCTTGACCAATTTGTCATCTTCACGATAGTTACGATTGTAGAGGATTAGCCCCCTGCTCTCCCTAAGCTCCATACTGGACCATAAATTCTTTGAGCCGCTCCATAGCTACCTGAATAGTCTCCATAGAAGCCGCATAGGAAATCCGCAGGTAGCCTTCACCGTACTGACCAAAAGCCACACCCGGAATCAAGGCAACAGCCTTTTGCTGGGCAAACTCTTGCAAAAACGTGAAAGAATCTTGTCCTTCTTTGACGGGAATTTTAGCGAAGATATAAAAGGCGCCATTTGGACGGATAATCTCAAAATTCATAGCGGTCATCTGCTCGATAATGTAATCACGACGCTTGATGTACTCCGCCTTCATCGGCAGAGCATCGTCTTTGCCTACCGTCAGAGCCGCAATAGCTGCGTACTGGGTTGCCGTGTTGGCAGCTGTCACCAAGTACTGGTGGCTCTTAATCAGCTGCTTGGCAATCGCTTCAGGCGCAAAAATCAAGCCCAGTCGCCAGCCAGTCATGGCATGGGATTTAGACAAGCCATTTATGACCACAGTTTGGTCGCGGAGGTATTCTCCGATAGATACATGGGGCTCATCAGTATAGGTCAGCTCTGAATAGACCTCGTCACTGATGACAAAAATCTCGTACTTGCGCAACACATCCGCCAGAGCCTTAATCTCTTCTCGCGAATACGTTACCCCTGTCGGATTCGTTGGGTAATTAAGGATAACCGCCTTGAGCTTATCCCCCTGCTCAAGGATAGCCGCCTCCAGCATGTCAGGCGTCAGGACAAAGCCGTTGGCCCTGGTATCAATCTCAACAACATCCGCGCCCATGAGGTTGACAATTGGTTCATAGCCAGGGTAAGCAGGTGCTGGCAAAAGCACGGTATCTCCCGCCTCTAAGATGGCTGTCAAGGTCGCTGACAAAGCCTCTGTTGCCCCGATGGTCACGAGAACTTCCTTGTCAGGGTCATAGCTGAGCTGGTACTTGTCACGCACAAAGTCAGCCGCTGCCTGACGTAGCTCTAACAAGCCTGCCATACCTGTGTAATGGCTCTTATTAGCATCGATGGCAGCCTTGGCTGCTTCCTTGATATGGTCGGGCGTGGTAAAGTCCGGTTCCCCCAAGGTTAGACGAACAATCCCAGGAATGCTCGAAATCGATTGGTCAAATTGCCGAATGAGAGAAACCTCAATCCGGTCTAAATTTTTATTAAAACGATTGGACAGTGACATAAAACCTCCTTGTTAGCCGAAGAACAGATCAACTATTCTCCGATTGATAACAACAGAACATCTCCTATCAGTCACAGGAGGGGAACAGCTACAAAGCTGTTAGAACTCCCTTGCAAGGTTTCAGTGATGTGTTGTTCCATTATACCAAAAGAGCTGGGAAGCCCAACTCTTGTTACCTTATTCAGTGATAAACTGTCTCAACAGCCCATTGACAAATTTGCTTGAAGTCGTATCAGAATAGGTCTTGGCAATCTCGATAATCTCGTTAAGAGCGACGCGATCGGGGGTTTCATCAAAATAAATCATCTCGTATAACCCCAAGCGAAGAAGCGTTTTATCAACTAAAGTTAAACGCTCCAAGCTCCACTTTGTCTTAAGCTTGGTTTCAATTTGTGCATCTAGTTCGATCCTATGGGTAGTCACACCTTGAACCAAACTGAGCAAAAAGACTGGCACGTTCACCACATCATCTTCTGCAAAATCCTTATCATGCGTATAGGCGAACTGGCTAGCCGTCACCACATCTCCACCAAATTCTAAACTGAGAAGCGCCTGAAAGGCGCGCGCCCGTAAGTCACGTCTGCTGTCTGTTATTGCCTTAGTCATCCAGAAAATCCTCGTCAAAGAGGGATTTGAGATCTGGTTTAGGTGTCTTATCCGCCACAATCCCCACGACATGTACGTTAACGGCAGAAACATCCAACTCTGCCATGTCATGAATCGTAGCCTTTACAGCTTTTTGGATAGCAATCGAAACGGCTGGAACATTGACCCCATACTCGAGATAAACATAAAGATCAACTGCCAAGCTACCATCTTCTAAACCATCGATATAGACACCGCGACCAAGGCTAGTTTTACTAAAGGTATCCGCCACTTTTTTGTTGTGGAGTGAGTGAACCCCCTCAACTTTGGTTGTTGCAATACCTGTAATGACCTCCAATACACGAGGAGCGATAACAATATCACCAACTGCTACTTGTGTCATCTTTTCGTCCTTTCTGTCTTGGCAATACTGCCAAGCTATGCTCTACTCATTGCCCTAGGCACGAGAAATATAAGTACCCTCAGCTGTGTTAATGATCAATTTCTGACCGATTTCGATAAAGTCTGGGACGTTAACCACCAGACCTGTCTCAAGAGTCGCTGGTTTACCTGAACCTGTCACGGTTGCGCCTTTGATAGATGGCTGTGTGTCAACAACCGTCAATTCAACCGTTGTTGGAACAGTAACACCAATCACTTCTGTTCCAAAGAATTGGATTTTCACTTCAGCATTTTCAAGGATGTATTTAAGCTCTTCTTCGACATTGGCCACTGGGATTTCGTACTGGTCATAAGTCTCTAGGTTCATGAAGAAAGCTGTTCCATCCATCTGGTAGAGGTACTGGGCTGGCACAGACTCGATGATGGCTTGCTCAAACTTTTCATCTGGACGGTAAGTCGTATCAAACGTTGACCCTGAACGCACATCGCGCAATTTCATCCGCATAATGGTGTTGCCTTTACCTGGCTTATGGTGGCTAGCTTCTAACACTCTAATCAACTTGCCATCAGCGGCAACAAAGGTCATGCCCGCACGTAATTTACTTGCTTCAATCATGTGTATTCACCTCTAAAATTCATATTATCAATTCATTTTACCACAAATGGGCTATTTACTCAAATCTTTTCTTTTGGGAAATGGCAGAGCAAGGAAGCAGGCAGAGGGATGACCCTCGGATGCTGATTGAGTATCTCCTGACTGAACCAGCCTAAGCCATCCAATGCTTGGTTTGGGTTGATAGGATAGACACTGGCTGATTGTCCACATAATGCCTCTGTCAGCAAGGGATAGGTCTGAGCATAAACAAAACTCTGGGGTGGTTGCCCACCCAGTTCCCGAATGGTCTCCAAGGGTACAGGTTCATCAAATAATCCCAAACTCTTAATGGGAAAAGCATAGGTCTCTGTAAACCGAAACAACCGAGCTTTAATAGGCTCAGCAAGATCACTAGCCAGCAAGTCAGAAATTTCCAACCGTTCCTCCAAATCTAAGTAGCCAACAATGGCTTTTACTGGGCTAGATAGATAAAGATAGGCACGCAAGTCCCCTTTTGGCAGGCGTTTCCGATACTCAAACTGTTTTTGACCCGTTAAAAGGCTAGGAAAAACAGCTGGACTAAAACTCAAAATCAATGCTTTCACTTAGCTCTCCTCCCCCAAGGTCAAAGTCGGTACATCGTGTTGGACACAGGTAACGCCTTTCTTGTCCATGAGGGCAATGGCAAAGGGATGAGGCCGATAAGCTGTTTTGTAGATAATTTTACTGATGCCTGCTTGCAAGAGAGCCTTGGTGCAGTTGATACAAGGGAAATGGGTCACGTAAAGCTCCGTCCCATTGGTCGAAATCCCCTCCTTGGCGCACTGAATGAGCGCATTCATCTCCGCATGGACAGTGCGAATACAGTGCCCATCTTCCATATAATGCCCTGCATCATCGCAGTTGTCAGTTGCTGATACCCCGCCGTTGTAGCCCGTGGCAATGATGCGGTTATCCTTGACCAGAACTGCACCAACAAAGGCACGGTCACAGGTTGACCGCTTGGAAATCAGTTCGGCATTTGCCATGAAATAATCTTCCCAGGATAGGCGATTGCTCATCTCTTTTCTCCTATGCTTACAGCACAATCAATTCCTTAGGCGCCTTGGTTAGGACTTCGCAGCCTGTTTCGGTGATATAGAGGTCATCTTCGATACGGACACCGTAGCGCCCATCGAGGTAAATCCCAGGTTCGTCAGTTACCACCATACCAGCCTGCAAGTGACCAGCACCACGTCCAAAAAACGGCTCCTCGTGCACATCCAGTCCCATGCCATGACCGATACCGTGGGTAAAACGCTCCCCATAGCCAGCGTCAGCAATGATGCCTCTCGGCACCCCGTCATAGTCTGCGAAACTGAGCCCAGCCTGTGCTCGCTCAATCAGCGCAGCATTAGCCTGCAGGGCAACCTCATAAATGGCACGCTCCTCGTCAGTCGTCTGCCCGATGTGAATGGTCCGCGTCATGTCACTCACATAATGTTCAAAAACACAACCAAAATCCAGCGTCAGGCTCTCATGCTGAGCGATAACCTTGTCGCTAGCTACCCCATGAGGCATGGCAGAGCGGTATCCTGAAGCAACGATGGTCTCAAAGGACACGCCAGTTGCCCCTAGCTCACGCATGCGAAAGTCGAGGAAGTTAGCTACCTCACGCTCGGTCTTGCCAGGTTTGATAAAGTCCAGCGCATCCAAGAAAGCTTGGTCAGAAATCTGGCAGGCCTGACGAATGATGGCAAGCTCAGAAGCGTCTTTAATCTGGCGCAGCTCTTCCACAAACCCATAAACAGGCTTGAGCTCGTAACCCTCAAAGCGGTTAGCCAGTGCCTGATAATAAGCATAAGATACCTGATTGTCAAAACCGATAGTATCCAGTTGCTCATCGGCAATGAGCCGAGCAATCTCACCCAGCGCATCGCGGCTATCCACCACTTCAAAGTCAGTAATCACCTGCTTAGCGATGAGAATATAGCGGCTATCAGTGACAAAAATACGGCGTTGCTGGCTGATAAAAACCGTTCCAGCAGAGCCCCAAAATCCTGTCAGGTAATAAATATTTTTCTCACCCGTCACCAAAAAGCCATCAAGCTCTTCAGCCCTCAATTTCTCTAAAAACCGTTCTAAACGTGTCATGTTCGTCATGTCCTTTCATTGTTAAATGCTCCTGCGATCCGCGCAGCAGCTTCCATAATAAGGGCTTTAGGCGCAGCGGCATTGAGACGGAAACAGCACTTGCCCTCACGACCAAAGGTCAGCCCGTCATTGAGCTGCACCTTGGCCTCTTCCTCCAAACGTCTCGCAACCTCACTGTGCTTGAGCCCATAAGCAGAAAAATCCAGCCAAAGCAGATAAGTCGCCTCTGGTCTCATGACCCTAAGGTCTGGGAGTTCTTTGGCAAAATAGCCGAGCAGGTCGCTGATATTATCTTCCAACACCACTTTTAGCTCTGTCAACCACGGTAGCCCTTCCCTCAAGGCCACCTCCGTAGCCACAAAACCGAGGTTTGAAATCTCATGTTGGTTGTTGGCCAGCTGACGGTCAGTAAATGCTTTCCTCAAGTCAGGATTCTTAATCAGGACAAAACTGTTCTTTGTTCCTGCGATATTAAAGGTCTTAGTTGCTGAAGCCAAAATAATAGCAAACTCAGCAAAACTGCGGTCCACTGTATAAAAAGACTGATGTCTCTTGCCCCAAAGGGTCAGGTCCTGATGAATTTCATCAGACACCATGATGACCCCATGCTGACGGCAAATCTCCCCCAAACGTTTCAGCTCTGCCATGTCCCAAACTCGCCCACCAGGGTTATGAGGGTTACAGAAAATATAGAGCTTCACGCTATTGTCGACAATGTCACGCTCCAGCTGATCGAAATCAATGGCAAAACGACCGTCCTTGACGACCAGCGAGTTAGTCACAAGTTTGCGTTTATTGAGCTTGACCGAGCGGGCAAAAGGGGGGTAAACAGGGGTGTTGATCAGGACAGCGTCTCCTTCCTCCGTAAAAGCTTGAACCACCGTTGAAATAGCTGGCACAGCCCCCTCAATGAGAACGATGTCCTCGCGTGCCACCTCAACCCCATGCTGGTTTTGCTCCCAGTCTATAATCGCTTCAAAGAGGCTATCAGCTGGCGCATCGTAACCAAAGACCGAGCGCTTGGCAAACTGGGTCAGGGCTGCAGTCATCTCAGGAAAAACCTGAAAGTCCATGTCAGCAATCCACAACGGCAATAAGTCCTTGTCCTCACGCGTCTTTTGCCACTTAATCGCATTGGTGGCGAGACGGTCTGGTAAGCTGGTGAAATTATATCGTGTCATCGCATCTTCCTCCTTTAAAGGTGGCGGTAGTGCCAATCATCCTGATCGTGGTAAAAGTAAAGTTCAGACAGCTTCTCGTCTTCAAAAATCGGCAGCATCTCTGCAAAACCAGCCGCTAAATCAGCCGCCACAAGCTTTGATCGTTCCATCCAGAAAACCTCCCCCTCATCAGACGAGCACAAGTCGCCTGAAAAGGTACTGGTCCTGTAAAGAAAGACAATATAGCGATACAACTCCTCGCTATGGGTAAACTGCTTGATCCCACAAAGTTGCAAATCCGAAACCGTCAATCCCGTTTCTTCAAAGACTTCACGGATAGCGGACGAAACAAAAGGCTCATTAGGCTCGATTTCCCCCCCCCCACCTGGATAAACTAACCCAGGCCAATCAGGGTCTTTACGGTTTTGCACCAAGACCTTGGTGCCATCTGTCACCATACACATATTGGTTAAGATAACTGCTTCTGTTTTTGGCATCTTATCATCCCTAGTCAGCTAGCGCCTGTTCTAAATCCCAAATCAAATCAGTCACATCCTCAATACCGATGGACAGACGGAGCAAGTCGTCAGTCAAACCGTAGGCATGACGGGTCTCAGCAGGAATATCCGCATGCGTTTGGGTCGTCGGATAAGTGATTAAACTCTCAACCCCACCCAAACTTTCCGCAAAGGTGAAAATCTGTAACTTATTGAGCAAACTTGGAATCTTGCGCTCATCTTGCAGCTTGATGGACAGCATGCCACCCTTCCCTGGATAAAGGACTTCCTTGATGTGAGGAGAGCTCTTCAGATGGCTCACCAGATCACGGGCATTAGCGGTAGCTTTTTCCATACGGAGTTTGAGGGTCTTGAGCCCTCGCATGAGCATGTAACTGTCAAAAGGCGACAAGACAATCCCTGTCGTGTTGAGATTGAAAAAGAGCTGATCGTAAATGGCTTGATCATTAGTGATCACAGCTCCAGCCAGCACATCGTTGTGCCCCCCCAAATACTTGGTCGCCGAGTGAATGACTAAATCTGCCCCCAATTCAATTGGTCGCTGGTAAATCGGTGTATAGAAGGTATTATCAACGACGGTTTTAGCTCCAACAGTCTTAGCCTTGGCAGCAATTGTCGCAATATCAAACTCGTTCATCAGAGGATTGGTCGGTGTTTCGATGAAAACCACATCCACCGTCTCATCCAGTAACGTCAGCATATCATCTTCTGTATTGGCATAGACAAAACGAAACCGCCCTTGCTGCTCTACCTTATCAAACCAGCGGAAGGACCCACCATAAAGGTCACGGCAGGCTAGCACTTTTGCCCCCACAGGGAAAATCTCCATGGCCAGCATAAGCGCACTCATGCCTGAGCTAGTCGCCACCGCATAATCTGCTCCCTCAATCGCCGCCAGGGTTCGCTCCAAGTTAGTGCGGGTAGGATTTTTAGTGCGGGTGTAGTCAAAACCTGTCGACTGACCAAACTCTGGGTGCTGGTAGGTCGTTGAGAAGTGGATAGGCGACACCAAAGCCCCAGTCTGCTTGTCCACCCGAATACCTGCCTGCGCCAGCTGCGTCTCTAATTTCAATTCCTTATAATCCATAACCATCTCCATTTGTTCTTTTTCTTTCTATTTTACCATGATTTCGGAACAATAGCAGAGCAAAAACAAAGTTTTTTCACGCCACTCCTATCAGGACAGACATCACCGTTAGCCGTTCTTTAGAAGTAGTTTTTGAAACAGCAACAAAGACAACAACACTAGACGATCGTCTAAAAAACCAAGTTAGCTACCCATAAGGATTAAATAGCACTGATAACGATACAAGAGAATTTCAATCATAACAAAAAGCGCATAAGATCAAGTCCTCACCCTTGACCTTATGCCTTTTTCTCACAGTCTTATTATTTATTCGATTTTTATGCCGCGCGATTACTTCATTGTTTAACACAGCTGTCTAAACCGCTTTAAGCGTTAACGAATCCGGCAAATGTCCCTTAAACGTTGGGCGCGTTGACCTAGCAACTTATCGAGGCTGCGTGTTTTGAGAGATAGATACCCATAGACCATCATTCCTACACTTGCACCAACAACAAGGTGAACAGTCGCCAGTAAACGGCTAGACGGTTGGATAACCAAACTCAAGCCCCAATAAATGACAAAAACAGGCACACACATGAGCAGGGTATTGCGAGCGATGAGGGCAGTATCTCTAACTAAAATGTTGGGATTAAACTGAGTAACCGCACGCAAGTGACGATAGAAGAGGATTGATGGGACTAACAGGGCTAAAGCTGTTGATAACACTGGCCCATAAGCCTGAAACAGGAATAATAAGGGCAGTTGAGTGAGCAACTTCACCACCACACCATAGTAGAAATAGCGGACTGCCGCCCGGCTTTCATTGACCGCATGTAGGACCGGTGATAGGGCAAAATAGGCACACTGCAAGAAGGTCTGGGCAAGTGTCGCGATAAACAAGCCTATGGCGAGATTTTCTGACGGGTTATAGAAGACAACGTAAAGTGGTTCTGCCAGTAGAATAGCCCCCATCAATGCAGGCAGAGCAAAGACTGTCAGCATTTGAAAACCATTGAGCATCAGACGAGCAACCCCGCGCTTATCTCCCTTGATGTGGCTCTCCGTCAATAATGGGATGCCGACATCACCAATCGTAATCGCTACCGCCACAATCAGCATAACTATCTTATTGGGATTGGCAGATAGGTAGGCATAAATGACGGTCAGGCGCTCCTTACTATCTTCCGTGAGGAATGACAAAACGTTAACAAAGGTTGCTTGATCGATTAACTGGTACAGCTGAATGGCAACTCCTGTCAAAATCATCGGAATCGCTGTCCGAAACGTTTCTTTGATGAGTTGCAAACTTTCCTGATACTGCACCTTAATTGGCGATGCTTTCAGGAATTTACTCAAGAGCCCAGACTGCCAAAAGTAATACCCCAACACAGCAAAGCTAGCTAACATGCCAACAAAGGCAGCAAATGTCGATTGGGTGACAGCTGACACGTAGTCTTTTGACCCCATTTTCATGATGTAAAAGGTGGTCAACAGCATCCAAATGACACGGATAAGCTGTTCTGCTAACTGACTCAGAGCATTTGGTTTAACATGGTGATAACCCTGAAAAATACCTCGACACACACTCATCATCGGAAAGACCAGAACAGCCAAAGTCAAGCTTCTAAGCACAGGAACTAAAGTCTGTTCTGCGCCTGACAACCGTGATAAGACCGGTGCCCCAAGGTACAAAATAGAGGCGAAAATAAGCCCCGACAAGAGCATGATGCCGATAAATTGTTTCGCTAGTCCAATGCCCTTATCTTCTTGATTAACCGCATTGTACTTGGCAATCTGTTTTGAAATCGCCGTGTTAATGCCCGTCGTCGATAAGACCAGAAACGTCGCGTACAGGGTGTAGCCCATGCCGTAGAGAGCATTGGCTTGAGGTGCGACTTTGCCCATCCACACATACCAAGGAATGATATAAACCGCGCCTAGCAAACGCCCTGCAATGTTAGCAAAGGTCAACCAGGCTGTCCCTCGCAACATCTTCTCTTCTCGGCTGAGCTGGTTTGTTTGACTGTTTTCTTCTACCACGTGTTATCCCAATCTTTCTATAGTCTATCTTTTCATTATAAACTTTTACCTGTCACTTGTAAAATGCCAGCTTTGGGTTTACAATAGAGGTATGATAAACCTATTAGAGATTTTTGAGATATTGAAAGCAGATGACAACCTTGTCACTCTCGCTCCTAGCTGGGCTGACACCAGTTTTACCAAACTCAGCTACGACAGCCGTCAGGTCGATGCAGATACCCTCTTTTTCGTCAAGGGTGCTGGCTTTGCCCCTGTTTATCTGGAGCAGGCTGTTCAAGCTGGTCTGACCTATTATGTGGCAGAAAAAACCTACGATGTTGCCTGCTCTGCTATTGTCGTCAAAGACGTCAAACGCGCCATGAGCCTGATCGCTATGCGCTTTTACGACAACCCTCAAGATAAGCTGAAACTGTTGGGCTTTACGGGCACTAAGGGCAAGACCACTGCTGCCTACTTTGCCTACCATATCTTGCGCCAAAGCCACAAACCCGCCCTGCTGTCAACCATGAGCACAACCCTAGACGGCGAGACCTTTTTCAAGTCCCAGCTGACCACGCCAGAGAGTTTGGACCTCTTTGCCATGATGGCTGAAGCGGTCCAAAACGGTCGCTCCCACCTCATCATGGAGGTGTCCAGCCAAGCCTATCTGACCAAGCGGGTCTACGGACTAACCTTTGATGTTGGGGTCTTTCTCAACATCACGCCCGACCACATCAGCCCCATTGAGCACCCGAATTTTGAGGACTATTTTGCTCACAAGAGGCTCTTATTGGACAATAGCCGAGCGGTCATTGTCAACGCAGGCATGGACCATGCCACTGTAGTGCTCGAACAAGTAGCAGGTAAAGACCTTGACACCTACGGTAAGGGTTCTGATAACCGTGTCGTGACCTCATCTGCCTTTGACTTTACAGCGACAGGAAAATTAGCTGGACAGTACAGTATCCAACTGCTGGGGGATTTCAACCAAGACAATGCTATCGCTGCTGGATTAGCCTGTCTACGATTAGGGGCAAGCTTAACTGACATTAGGTTAGGCATCGCTCAAACCACCGTGCCAGGTCGGATGGAGATTCTAACTCAAACGAACGGTGCCAAGGTTTTTGTTGACTATGCTCACAACGGTGACAGCCTCGACAAGCTCATCAAGGTGGTAACGACTGCCCAAACAGGACAGGTCTTTCTCATTATCGGCTCGACAGGCAATAAGGCTGAAAGTCGCCGTGCCGATTTTGGACGCGTCATCAATCACTACCCTGAACTACAGATTATTTTAACGGCAGATGACCCCAACCGAGAAGATCCTTTTGCCATCTGCCAAGAAATCGCTGGTCACATTAACCGTCCTGTCACCATCGAAGTGGATCGTGAAGCAGCTATCCGACTTGCTCTCTCACAAACCAAAACCAGTCAGGATGCTGTTATCATCGCTGGCAAAGGCAGGGATGCCTACCAAATCATCAATGATCAAAAAGTCCCTTACCAAGGGGACTGGGAGATTGCCAATCAGAACTTGTAAGATAAAAAATCCGCCCAAGGGGACGGATTTTTTAAATTTATTTGACAGTTGCTGTGCTGGTGATCACTTCAACTGCTTTTTTCATCGCAACATCGTGCTTGAGCATCTCTGGTGAAAGGAGGCTACGCACTTGTTCAACTGGCATGTTGTATTCTGTTGCCAAATCGTTGATTTCTTTTTCGATTTCTTCATCAGTCGCCTCAAAGCCCTCTGCTTTAGCAATCGCTTCGATAACAAGATTTGTACGAGTACGTTTTTCAGCATCACCTTCAAATTGTTTGTGAAGGTCATCTTGTGTTGTTCCTGTCAACTGGAAGTACATGTCTGGTGAAATACCTTGGCGTTGCATGTTGCCCATAAACTCGTTCATGGCACGGTGAACTTCGTCGTGAACCATTTCTTCTGGGAGGTCAACGATTTCTGCATTAGCGACAGCGAGTTCGAGCGCAGCCCCTTCGACCGCATCGTCATAAGCAACAGCTTTTTCAGCTTCCAAATCTTTGCGATACTTCGCTTTTAAGTCGTCAAGAGTCTCAACATCTTCGTCGATGTCTTTTGCCAATTCATCATCAAGGGCAGGAACTTCTTTAGCTTTGACTTCATGGACAGTTGTGACAAAGAGGGCGTCTTTGCCAGCTAAATCTTCTGCCTGATAGTTTTCTGGGAAAGTCACGTTAACATTGACCGTCTCACCAGCCTTGCTACCAACCAACTGGTCTTCGAAGCCTGGGATAAATTGACCGCTACCAAGCTCTAGTGAGAAGTTCTCACCTTTACCACCGTCAAACTCAACACCATCAACAGAACCAACGAAGTCGATAACAACAGTGTCTCCGTCCTCAGCCGCACCGTCTTTAACGACCAATTCAGCCAAGTTTTGACGCGCACGCTCGATTTTAGCATCTACTTCTTCGTCAGTTACTTCTTTGGTTTCAGTGACGTCGACAGCCAAGTTTTTGTAGTCACCAAGTTTTACTTCTGGCTTCGTCACCACTTCAGCTGTGATGGTCCAGTCTTGACCTTTTTCCATAGAAGCGATATCGATTTTTGGTTGGGCAACCACGTCCAAACCAAGCTCCGCAACAGCAGCCTCATAAGCGCTAGGCAAGATGCTGTTAAGAGCTTCCTCGTAGAGAGCTTCTTCACCAAAACGTTGGTTGAAGACGGCACGTGGAATGTTTCCTTTACGGAAACCTGGGGCGTTAAGATTTTTCTTGATTTTATTGAACGCCTTGTCAAGAGCTGGCTTGATTTGCTCCTGACCGATGGTGAAAGTGATCACACCACGGTTGGTTGTTTTGTTTTCAAATGTTGCAGACATGCTGTCACACTCCTTAAAAAATAATATACAGCCTATTTTACCATATTTTAGGCAAATGTGGAACTATTTTTACTGGTTAGAAGAATTTTTTCGTCAGTCCTTATGAGCTGTTAACAGGACTATCCGAACAATAAACCTATAACCATGCAAAATTTCTTACATTTCATCTGGTGCTTCAACACCGAGCAAGGCGAGGGCTTGCTTAAGCACGATAGCGGTTGCATAGCTGAGCGCTAGGCGGCTATCTCGTTCTGGGCTATCGTCCAAAATCCGAGTGTGGGCATAGTACTTGTTAAAGCTCTGAGCGAGATTGATTGCAAACTTAGCAATGACGTCAGGCGTTAGCTTATCAGCTGCCCGTGTGATGGTGGCTGGAAATTCCTGCAAGAGTTTGATAATCTCCCAAGCATCCGCATCATCTAAGCTGTAAGAAGCTCCTGCTGCTGGTTGAAAATCAGCCTTTCTCAGGATTGATTGAATCCGAGCATGGGCATACTGAACATAGGGACCCGTTTCTCCTTCAAAAGATACCATGGCTTCTAAATCAAAATCATAACCATTGTTACGGTCAGTTTTGAGATCGTAGAACTTGATTGCACCGACACCAACAGCATGAGCCACAGCATCTTTGTTGGCCAGATGAGGGTTTTTCGCCTCAATCTGCGCCTTAGCTCGGCTGACAGCTTCTGCGATGGTTGGCTCAAGCAAAATCACGTTGCCCTTACGGGTCGAGAGCTTCTGACCACCCTTGGTCACCAAACCAAAGGACACATGCTCAACATCCTGGTGCCAAGCATAACCCATTTCATTAAGCACAGCTTTGAGCTGCTTGAAGTGGGCAGACTGCTCCTGACCGACCACATAGATGCTCTTAGCAAAATCGTAGGTGCGCTTGCGGTAAAACGCCGCTGCCAAGTCACGGGTGATGTAAAGCGTAGCACCATCTGATTTTTTAATCAAGGCAGGGTGTTCGATGCTGTACTTGGTCAAATCGACTACCTGAGCACCATTTGAGAGCTGCAATAAGCCCTTGCTTTCCAGCAGGTCAACCACTTCGTCCATCTTGTCATTGTAAAAGGCTTCACCATTGAGGCTATCAAATTGAACCCCCAGTTCCGCATAGATACGGTTGAACTCCACCAAACTCTCATCGCGGAACCATTGCCAGAGTTCGAGCGCTTCTTGGTCGCCGTTTTCCAGTTTGAGGAACCAGTCCCGACCTTCTTGGTCAAGACTAGGGTCAGCCTTGGCCTCATCGTTGATCCGAACGTAAAGTTTTAGCAACTCGGCAATCGGGTTCGCTTTCACTGCTTCTTCATTGCCCCATTTTTTATAAGCCACAATGAGCAGACCAAACTGCTTGCCCCAGTCACCGAGGTGGTTGATACGGACAGTTTTGTAACCAATTTTTTGGAAAATCTTAGCCAAACTATCCCCGATAACGGTCGAGCGTAGATGTCCGATAGAAAATGGCTTAGCGATGTTGGGACTAGATAAGTCAATCGCGACGGTCTGTCCTGCCCCAATAGCCTGGTCACCATAACGTTCACCCGCTGCGATGACCTCTGACAACACTTCTGCTGAAATCTGTCGTTTATCCAAGAAAAAGTTAAGGTATGGACCAACTGCTTCAACCTTATCAAACTGTGTCTTGTCAATCTGCTCGGCGATGTCGCTGGCAATAGCCTGCGGTGCCTGACGAAGAGCCTTAGCCAAACTGAAGGTCGGAAAGGCCAAGTCTCCCATACTCGCATGCTTTGGTTTTTCTAAGAGGTTAGCGATGGCCTGCTCGTCCAACTGGTCAATATGCTTGGCCAGCTCTTGAGCGATGAGTTGTTTTGCAGTCATAATCTGTCTCCAAAAATTATTTTTCCTTTTATTTTACCACAAAATAAAGCTAAGGCAAAGATGAAAAAGGCTGAAAAAAATCGTGATTTTTGCTATACTGGAAAAAATGAACTGACGGAGGTGACCATGTCTAAAGAAAAAATTTCCCCTGGTATGCAACAGTATTTAGACATCAAGGCTCAATACCCTGATGCCTTTTTACTCTTTCGCATGGGGGATTTCTATGAACTTTTCTACGAGGATGCTGTCAAGGCTGCTCAACTCTTAGAACTCAACTTGACCAGCCGCAACAAAAATGCTGAACATCCTATTCCCATGGCTGGCGTGCCCCATCATTCTGCCCAGCAGTACATTGATGTCTTGATTGATTTAGGGTATAAGGTAGCCATAGCCGAGCAGTTAGAAGACCCTAAGTCTGCTGTTGGTGTGGTCAAAAGAGATGTCGTTCAGGTCATCACCCCAGGCACGGCGGTTGATATGACCAAGCCAGACGCCGCCAATAACTTCCTTGTTGCCATCGATCGGCTTGCAGGCAAATTCGGGCTGGCTTATATGGACGTTTCTACTGGCGAATTTTTTGCAACCCAGCTCAGTGATTTTACGGCAATCTGCAGCGAAATCCAAACCTTGAGAGCTAGAGAAGTCGTTATCGGCTATGATTTGTCAAACACAGAAGAGCAACTGCTGACCAAGCAACTCAATCTCCTCCTGTCAGAGGAAAAAACAGAGGGCACAGCCGATCATTTATTAGACCAGCAATTATCAGCTGTTGAACGCTCTGCTGCGGGCAAGTTGCTCCAATACCTCCAAAATACCCAAAAACGGGAACTCACGCACCTGCAACCTCTTGTGCATTACGAAACAAAAGACTATCTCCAGATGAGTTACGCGACCAAGACCAGCCTTGACCTGCTGGAAAACAGTCGGACACATAAGAAACAAGGGAGCTTATTTTGGCTCTTAGATGCCACCAAGACTGCCATGGGAACAAGGCTCTTGCGTGCATGGATAGACCGTCCCCTGATTAACTTGACTGCTATCACCAATCGGCAAGAGATTATCCAGACCTTCTTAGATGACTTTATCACGCGTCATGATCTAACCGACAGTTTCCGTGGGGTTTATGATATTGAGCGACTGGCTAGTCGAGTCTCTTTTGGCAAGGCCAACCCTCGTGACCTGCTACAGCTGGGACAGACCCTGGCTCAGGTGCCCTATATCCGTGCAATTCTGACAAGCTTTGGGGCTTCTTGTCTGGAAGACTTGGTGACACGTCTAGACAGCCTGCCAGAGTTAGAAAGCCTCATCAGCTCTGCTATTGACCCTGACGCCCCCAATACGATAACCGAAGGCAACATCATCAAAACAGGCTTTGACGAGCAACTGGATCGCTACCGCAAGGTCATCCGCGAAGGGACTGGATGGATTGCAGACATTGAAGCCAAAGAACGCGCCAACTCAGGTATTAGCAACCTAAAAATCGATTATAATCGCAAAGATGGCTATTACTTCCATGTGACCAACTCACAGCTCAGCCATGTTCCAGACCATTTTTACCGTAAGGCGACCCTGAAAAATTCCGAACGCTTCGGTACAGCAGAACTTGCCAAAATCGAGGGTGAGATGCTGGAAGCCAGAGAGCAGTCTGCCAGCCTGGAGTACGATATTTTCATGCGTATCAGGCAGCAAGTCGAGACCTACATTGGGCGTTTGCAGAGCCTGGCCAAAACCTTAGCCGAGGTTGATGTGCTTCAAAGCCTTGCGACTGTGGCAGAAACCAATCACTACATCAGACCGACCTTTAACCAAGAGGCTCGCATTGCCATCATTGACGGTCGACATGCCGTCGTTGAGAAAGTCATGGGCAAGCAGGTTTATGTGCCAAATTCGATTCACCTTGACCAGACCACAGCCATTCAGCTCATCACGGGACCCAATATGGCAGGTAAGTCTACCTATATGAGGCAGCTAGCGCTCACTGTCATTATGGCGCAAATGGGAGCTTATGTCGCAGCTGAGAGCTGTGACCTGCCACTCTTTGACGCTATTTTCACACGTATTGGTGCTTCTGATGACTTGATTTCAGGGCAATCGACCTTTATGGTGGAAATGATGGAAGCCAATCA
The DNA here is from genome assembly GCF_041807725.1 of Streptococcus sp. E17BB. Taxonomy (NCBI): domain Bacteria; kingdom Bacillati; phylum Bacillota; class Bacilli; order Lactobacillales; family Streptococcaceae; genus Streptococcus; species Streptococcus sp. E17BB. The sequence goes on along the minus strand of NZ_JBGTZC010000014.1, from coordinate 8,054 downwards.
AGCCATCAGGCGTGCCAGTGACCGGTCACTCATTCTCTTTGACGAACTCGGTCGAGGCACGGCTACCTATGATGGCATGGCGCTAGCGCAATCCATCATCGAACATCTTCATGACCATATCGGTGCAAAGACCCTCTTTGCCACTCACTATCACGAGCTCACCAGTCTAGCCGACACCCTGCCTCACCTCGTCAACGTTCACGTGACTACTCTGGAAAAAGACGGCGAGGTGACCTTTCTCCATAAAATCGCAGACGGTCCTGCCGACAAGTCCTACGGTATACACGTTGCCAAAATCGCTGGACTCCCGACCAGTCTCCTATCTCGGGCGGAGAGGGTCCTTCATGACTTGGAGACGGCTTCGCCTGCGCTATCGGACAATAGCCGAGCAGACAAACACGGTACCAGAGAGCAGAAAGAGACCACTGGGCAATTAGACCTCTTTGAGCAAGGACATGATTCTCTAATCGAAGCCAAGCTCAAAAACATGGATGTCATGACCATGACCCCTATGGAAGCCATGAATGCTCTCTATGAACTCAAAAACTTACTATAAGCCACAAGCTACGACAACAAAAGGAGACAAGATGAAAAAATTAGATAGACGCTTACGTTACACCCTCAATGCCCTCTGGCTGGCAGCAGGAATCTGTATCGGCAGTCTCATTTCTGCTCTCAGACATGGGGAGAATTGGATAAAAAGTGCCCTCCTTCTTCTGACCGTCAGCGCGATGATTTATTCTTGGGAAAGCGTCTCGACCTTAATCAAAGATAAACTCGTCCCTGCTGAAGAGGAAAGGTTTGGGAAGTAAACCTATCCACTTCGCTACCTGTACAAAACCTTGATATTAGTTAGACGTTAAGCTATCCTGACTTTCTTGTCAATCGATTTTTTGCCACTTTTGTGATAAAATAAAGATAGATAATATGCAAGCGATAACATTTCTGGCACATTTTCAAGGAGGTTATAGGATGAAAAAAATTCTAAATCAAGCAGTACTGCAACTATTTTTCGTTGACTTAGTTGTCGTCAGCGCTCTCTATTACAAAGAACAATTTTCCTTACAGGCGACCTTGTTTTACGGATTTTTTCTCTTTTTATTTCATGGCGTCATCGTGATAAGATCTCTGTACAACAAATTTTATGATGAATTTTATGACGACTACAGCAAAAAATAAACAAAATCGAGGCTGCTTGCTCCTCGATTTTTTGCGTTGAAACTAGGAGATGGACTATCACACATGATCTGCGTCATCTTTTTTGACTACCGAAAGCTAATGGAAACAAGCCGTGCAGCAGTCAAACCATCACTGCTGTCGTCAATCAAAGTGGTAACCCTTATGGTTAAGATAAAATAAGCAACTTTCTGTATGCACTATGGTACAATAAACCTATGACACATTATGACACAATCGTTATTGGCGGAGGATCTGCTGGCATGATGGCCGCCATTTCCTCCAGCTACTACGGACAGAAGACATTACTGGTTGATAAAAACAGAAAACTTGGCAAGAAACTCTCTGGCACAGGCGGCGGTCGGTGCAACGTGACCAACAACGGAACCTTAGAAGACCTCATCGCAGGCATTCCAGGCAACGGGCGCTTCTTGTACAGTGTTTTCTCCCAGTTTGACAACCATGATTTGATTCGCTTTTTTGAGGACAATGGGGTCAAACTCAAGGAGGAAGACCATGGTCGCATGTTCCCAGTCACGGACAAATCCAAGACCATCATTGATTGCTTGGTTGGAAAAATCGCAGAGCTGGGCGGACAGGTGCGAACCCAGTTTGAGGTCGTCTCGGTGAAAAAAAGTGATGGCACCTTTCAGGTCAAATCAGCAGATGAGCAACTGACCTGTGATCGCCTTATCGTCGCAACAGGGGGCAAATCCTATCCTTCAACAGGCTCAACAGGCTTTGGCCATGACATCGCTAGGCACTTCAAGCTAGCAGTCACAGCGCTCGAGGCGGCTGAAAGCCCCTTACTCACAGACTTTCCCCACAAGGCCTTGCAAGGTATCTCCTTGGACGAGGTGACCTTATCCTACGGCAAACACGTCATCACCCACGATTTGCTCTTTACTCATTTTGGCCTGTCGGGACCTGCTGCTCTGCGCCTATCCTCCTTTGTTAAGGGAGGTGAGACCATTTATTTGGATGTTTTACCTGACCATAGCCGATCTGAGCTTGAGACCTATCTGGAGCGCGAGCGTGAAAAATCCCTGAAAAATGCCCTGAAATCCCTCCTGCCAGAACGGATGGCGGACTTTATCGCTCAGCCATTTTCTGAAAAGGTCAAACAGTTAACGCACAAAGAGCGCGAGGAACTGCTCAATCGTCTCAAACACCTGCCTATCCCTGTTACAGGCAAGATGAGCCTAGCCAAGTCCTTTGTGACCAAGGGCGGCGTTGACCTGAGAGAAATTAACCCCAAGACCCTAGAGAGCAAACAGGTGCCTGGGCTTCATTTTGTCGGTGAGGTGCTGGATATCAACGCCCACACGGGCGGCTTTAACATCACTGCAGCCCTCTGCGGTGGCTGGGTGGCTGGCAGTTTACACTTTTAGACTGAACAAAAAGCGTCGACTGACGCTTTTTACTTTCCATTCTTTTTCCGCACGACTTATGACTTAAAAACTTCCCAGAAAGGCAGACAAATTTTCAAAACTGTGCAAGTACCAAGGCAGCCAGACCCCTTGTCCCTTGTTATAGAGATAACCCAAAACTAGACCACTCATGGCATGAGGAAGAACACTGAACAGCTCTGCTCAACTCAGCTGATGCATGTGAATCATTCCGAATAACAAGGCCTGAACACTTAGCGATAGAGCATAGGGCATGACTTTCTGACACCACCCAAAAATAATATGGCGATAAACCACTTCTTCGACAAAGGGACCCAATACCCCTAACACTAATAAAATCAAAACTTTTGGAAACCGATTCAGGACCTGCGTTATTGCCGTATCATTTTGCAACTGATAGCCACTTAATCCAAATAGGCTCAGCAAGGTGTCACTCAGCAACACACCGAGCGTGCCCAATAAAACCACAGCAACATAAGCACCTAGCAACCACCACAGGATTTTCCAGCCCAGTGAGGTCACTTTTTGGAAAGACTGCCTTAACTCTTGCCGAAAGAGATAGGCCGCAAGGAACGCTAAGACGCCATAAGACGCGAAGATATGGACACCATGCGGAAAAATGGCACTCAGAAGTTTTCCCTTGATGAGAAACAGATAGAGCAGCAGGTAGCCAATAGGAACGAGAGAGCGGTTATGAGACATAGGTCACCTCTTTTGTTTAGTGTGATAAATCTCCGACCAAACGTAAAAGAGTAGAAGCCCGAACAGCGTTAGAGAAAAGAGTGGCATGCCCTTGATAGCAACCAAACTCCCCAACAAGAGAATTGATAAGAGCGTCAGGTACCGCCAGAGATGCCGACGAGTTGGCTGAGCTAACGGCAACGCGTCCTTAGCCAGACCTAGCAGTTCATCTACCGAAATACCATAAAATGCTGACAAGCGAGCCAAATTATCGCTATCCGGTACTGTCCGATCTTTTTCCCAATTGATGATGGTCTGACGAGACAGCAACAGCAGTTGGGCTAATTGGTCTTGGGTATAGCCCTTTTCTTGTCGTAGAGACTTCAAACGCTCCCCGATGGTCATTGATTTATCCTCCCTAAAGGTAACAGATTAAGCGCGCCATGCCTAGTCAAGATCTGTTGACATGAGCCTGTTTGCTGTGTTAAAGGTCTTGAACATGCTGTTGCTAGCACCTTCAAGTTGACAAGTCTGTCAACCTAATATTTCCCTAACTCACGTAAGCTGGTGTGGTTTTCCTGAATGCGGCGGAACATTTTTTCCATGTCTGACTTGCTAAAGTTGACAAGGACAGGACGACCGTGAGGGCAGTTGTAAGGATTGTCACATTGGGCGAGCTGTACCAGCAAGTCCCGTGCGGAGTAGTCGTCTAGCTTGTGATTGGCCTTGATGCTGCGTTTGCAGGACATCATGATGGCCAATTCTGCTCGGTACTGCTTGATGGAGACCTGATTGGTCAACAGCAGCATGTCACACATTTCATAGACGCCGCTTTCGATTTCCTCTTCCTTCATCCAGATAGGGTGCTCACGTAGGATAAAGGTGTTCTGTCCGTAAGGCTCGAGGTTGACGCCAACTTCCTGTAGTAGCTCTGCCTTTGCCTGCAAGGTCAAAAAATCACTGGATGAAAACTCAAAGAGATAAGGGACTAAGAGCTGCTGGAGCGAGCTGTCAACTTCGGCAATCTTGTCCCGATAATACTCGTACTTCACTCGCTCCTGAGCGGCGTGCTGGTCGATGATGTAGAGCCCGCCTTGCCCTTGTGCAAAGAGGTAGGTCCCGTGCATCTGCCCGAAATACTCCAACTCTGGAAAGCTCGACCGTTCCTCCTGCTCCAAGTTAGCCACCAAGCGCGACAGTTTCTTGCGATCCGCCTGCCAGCCATGTTCCCCGTCCTCTAGATTAACTGCCTCCCTCTGGGCAAACTGCACACTGGCTGGTCTTTGCTCAGTTTCTGGGCAAATAGCAGAGCTAGCCGTCGGACCAGGGCTGTCAACCATCTTGACAAGATTGTCAACCTGCTCCTCAACCACCACTGATTGGGGCTGATCTTTGAGGAAAAAGTCCTGCTTTTCTGTGTCATAGTAGAGGTTGGTCTGCTTGAAACTGAGACTGGTTTGAACCGGCTTTTCAGCTCGTTTAACACTGGATTTAGCTAGATTTTCCAAGGCATCTGGAATCAAGGTTTGCTCTTTCAGACTAGCTACGATAGCTTGCTTAAGCAGTGCCATCAGCTCTTTTTCCTTAGAAATCCGCACCTCCTGCTTGGTCGGATGGACATTGACATCCGCCAAATAAGGATCAATCTGAATGTCAATCACTGCAATCGGAAATCGTCCCACCATCAGCTTGCTCCCGTAGCCATCTAAAATTGCACGACTGAGCAAAAAGTTCTTGATATAGCGCCCATTGATCAGCAAGGTGATGTAGTTGCGATTGGCACGCGTTAACTCCGGCAGACTGACATAGCCCGACACTTCAAAATCCAAGTCACTGGCTGAAATCTCAATCATCTTGCGTGCTGTTCCCAGACCGTAGATGCCAGCGATGGCTTGGCGTAGGTCGCCTGTCCCAGCAGTCTTGGTCAACTCACGCCCATCACTGATTAGGGTAAAGGCCACTTCTGGGTGTCCCAGACTGAGGCGGTTAACCACATCGATGACGCTTGAGGTCTCTGCCTGTAAACTTTTCAGGTATTTGAGCCTGGCAGGGGTGTTGAAAAAGAGATTTTCCACCGTGATTTGCGTGCCAACAGGACGAGAAATAATCTCTTGTTGCTCAATAACACCACCATTGGCCACCAGTTTAAGACCGTGCTCTGCTTCTGCGGACTGGGTTTCGATGGTCATCAGACTGACTGAGGCAATCGAGGGCATGGCTTCACCCCGAAACCCTAGTGTTCGGATACGAAAGAGGTCGCCTTGGTTTTTGATTTTACTGGTGGCATGTCGACGTAAACTCAAAGGTACATCTTCTGGCACCATTCCTTCTCCGTTGTCAGTTATCTGGATCAGTTTGAGCCCGCCCTCTTCAATGGTGATAGTAATTTGACTGCTGCCTGCATCAATAGCATTTTCAACCAGCTCTTTAACCACACTAGCTGGGCGCTCAACCACCTCACCTGCAGCAATTTGGTTGGCTAGGACTTCTGGTAATTCAATAATTTTTGACATAAATTTCTCTCTTTGTCTGTTCTTAATTTCATTATATCACAAACGGCGCTCATCACAAAAAGACATCAGCATCGCTGATGTCCTGATGAGACACTGCCTGCTCTGACAGGTCAAACGGTTTGTGTTATGCTGTTACTCGGTGCTGATGTAGGACAAGAGAGCATCAGCTGTGGTGGTCGGTAAAATTCGTACTCGGTTGAGGGTTAATAAGCCGTTAGACAGACTGGCTAGACCTTCATTTGTGGTTAGACCGAGTTTATAGCCTGCCTGACTAGCTACTGCTAGCGTGTCTTCGTTGTATCGCCCTGCTGGGTAGACAATGGTCGTGGTTTCCTGATGAAGCAGCTGATCGAGATAGGTCTTACTGTCTGTCAGCTCTGCTATTTGCCCATCAACCCCTGTAGCACTAAGATCTGGGTGCGTCACCGTGTGCCCCTCAAAGGTCATGCCTGCTGCTTGCATCTCCAAGAGCTGCGCTTCGGTAAGGTGCCCAGCCTGCTGTTCTTGCGTTAGCCCTGTGATAACGTTGTTGGTCGCTGTGGCCCCGTATTTTTGCAAAATGGGATAGGCTACGTCATGAAAGTCCCAGAGGCTATCATCAAAGGTCAGCCAAACCACTTCATTCGCTGGCAGAGCATTCTCGGTTAAGGCACGGTAGGCCTCAGCAGGTGTCAAAAAGTGATAACCAGCTTCCTTCAGCGCCTTAACGTGGCTCTCAAACACGTCAGGTGCTACAATCAGATTGGCGTTGTGCGCCTCCTCTGGTGCCATATCGTGAATGGCATGGTACATGAGGATAGGAATTTTGACAGGCTCCTGCTGCTTGATCCAGGTTGACGATACCTCTTGACGACTGGTTGACGTTGCTTCCCCTGTTTGGCTAACAGATGGCTGCTGAGCTATCGTTTGTGGTTCAGCTTGTTCAAAAAAGACTTGTTTGCCTAAAAAGCCTAAAACAAGTAGTAAGGCAACTATAGCTAGACATAAACTAGCAATCAAGCCAGATTGAGAGGACGACTTCCGTGAACGACGTTGCATGATACACTCCTTTTTCTATTTATTATAGCATACACTCCCTAGATAAAACAAACAACCCACTAGAGAACTAGCAGGTCGTTTGCGGAGATTTATGAAAAAGTTTTAGGAATGGAATAATTATACCCACAGAACCTTAAAGAAAACTTAAACAACCTAATAATAGTATCAAAAGCTAAAATAAGAAATAACTCAACAGTCCTACGCCTAACATGTCACTGATGGCATGAGCCCAGAAAAATGGGAAAAGATTTTTCTCTTTCATCCGAGTGTAGAGCAAATAGTAAATCGTTCCAAGCATGAAACCAATTGCCAAGGCGGAAATATTGCCTTGGTAGGTATGAAAGGCATAGCGAACAATCAGGGAATAAAAGAAAATTGGTTTACGGTGCTGGGATTCCACGCTCAAACACATCCCCAAAAAGAAAATCTCTTCGTAAAAACCATTTAACAAGGAATAAATCACTAAAGATAAGTCAATCGACTGAAGTTTTTCAATGAATGGGTGCATGGTTGAGGCACTATACTGAACGGCCTCACTGAACTGTGACAGCGCCTCTTCAGGTGGAAAAATACTGTAGGCCACCATAAAATAAAGGTCAAAAATGATAGCAACGCCGATAAAGAGTAAAATCCCCCAAAGAATGGATTTTAAGTTGATTTTAATAGGCCAACTTGAAAAATCAAATCTGCGCCACCAGAGGTACAAAAATGCTAACAATAGCAGAGGCACCTGCCCCCAAAAAGCAGCCCAGTTGACTGCACTGGTAAACTCTGGCAATTCCGCCGTCGCTGTGTTGTCTAAATTGATATAAGCCATCATGGAGTCCTGAATAAAACGGCCAAACATGATAAGGCTCAAAACAACCACATCCCACCACTTTAGATACTTCAGTGGCTCTTTTGGTCTCAGTGTGGTAAAGGTCATGTCAAACCTTCCTTTCTGTTGCATTTAATTTAGTGTCAACAATAGAAATCAGTTGAAAACACCGTATAACATCATCAGTTTAATCTTTTTCCCTAAAATTTTCCTAAAATAAGGTGTAAGGAGAATAGTCAAAACCTCTGCTGCACGACTGACAGCAGAGGTTGGTGAAAGAATTTAGGCAACGATAGCTTTAGCAACTTCTTCTGTCGTCATGCGTGAGAAGTAGTGGCTCGTGTCGATGGTTTGGAGTTTGGCCAAGACATCCGCATACTCGTAGCGGGTGCCAACCAGCAACTCTTCGATATCGCTGAC
>NZ_JBGTZC010000013.1:0-50749 GCF_041807725.1 Streptococcus sp. E17BB | reverse complement strand
TGACCGTGGCCATGATTGGGTTTATCCTGTTGAAGATGATGGATAAGGTCGATGTTGAAAATAAAAAACAAAGAGGTCAAGATGAGCCTGAACAAAACTAGAAAACGGGCCATTGCCAGAGCAAGGAGACGGCTGACAAGCAGGGTAACGGCGAACACCTCAAAAAGTCTCTTAGAAACTTCTGAGCAGTTCCTGTTCTTGGGTTATACGGCCGAACAGGTGCGGTCACTTGGTCGTATTGCCCAGGCTGTTAGTGATGGCATGGTGGCCTTTGGAAAGGCATTTAATGAAAGTATGGAAAGGCAAGTGAATGAACAAACGTACTAGAAAGAAGAAAATTCTAAGAGGTCTAGGCAAAGAAGAAAGATACCTTAGAACTCATTGCCCAGTTTGTGATGACAAAATTGGAGTATTTTATGAATATTTCAATAGATATGGATTTTGTTCGGAATATTGCGGGTATGAATACTACGGAATTTCAAGATTATAAAAAAGCCAAGGCGCACCTAGTCCCTGGTCAATAGTTTCTCGCAAGACTATTATATCATAAGGAGGCTGAGTATGAGCAAGGCTAAACAACTTCTTGATGAACTACAAAATCTGGATTTGGATATTCAGAGCCGAATTGACGAAATCAACGAGCTTGAGGCTGATTTGCTCTCAAGCCCTAAATGGAAAGCCGATAAGGTGCAGGGTGGACAAGCTAGGAAAGTTGATGATGTCTATACTCAGCTTATCGTGATGAAAGAAGCATTAGAACAGGCTACAAATGAGGTCATTGAACGGAGAATAGAGCTCATTGGCTTTATCAATAAGCTACAAAATCCTAAACACAGGGCGGTATTAAGGATGGTGTATGTTCGAAAAATGCACCTTTTGGATATTTGTGAGGGCTTGGGCGGTGTCAGTGGGTCTACCTACTCCAGGTTAAAACGTTCGGCTGAAGCTGAATTGGAACGTATCTTGAGCGAAATGACAGTGGATGACAATAAATGACAATGAATGAACGAGCATGATTTCAAAAATCTGGTAGAATGGTAGTATCAAGAAATAAGGGTAAGACACCTATCAAGTGTCTTGCCTTTTTTGATTTTCAAAACGGACAAATAGGAGGTAAAAGGTTGGGCAGAGCACGAGACCCAAACCGAGATAAAGCTTTTGAAATTTACAAGCAAAATAACGGAAACATCACTAACCGCAAGCTTGGTGGAATGTTGGGCGTGCCTGAAAAAACTATCTCAGTTTGGAAGTTAAGAGACAAATGGAATGAATGTAGTACTACAAAAAATAAAAGTAGTACTACCAAACGAACACGGGGAGCGCCAAAAGGAAATAAGAATAGTAAAGGTGCAACCACAGGCAACACAAACGCCCTCAAACATGGATTGTTTGCAAAATACCTTCCTAAAGAAGTATATGAGATAGCGCAGGAACTGGAAGACAAACAGCCTATAGATATACTCTGGGAAAACATTACGCTGACCTATGCTAATTTGTTGCATGCTCAGCGTATTTTATTTGTCCAGGACATAGATGACAGCAATACCTTAATCACAAGCGAGGGCAAAGCTGGCGTAGGCTATGAACATCACACAGCATGGGATAAGCAAGGCAAGGCTCTAGCTGCAATAGCAAGGGCACAGTCAGAGCTTAAAAGCATGATTAAGACCTATGACGAGCTAACACACTCACCGCTTGTCACAGAGGAGCAACGCCTGAGAATTGACAACCTCAAGGCACAGCTTGGGTCTGATGATGAAGATGACACGGTCATTACTGGATTTACATTTGATAGGAGTAAGTACAATGGCGATACTTAACCTAGCTAAATTGATAAACCCAGTCTTTGATGAAGTCCTATACACGCTCAAGAGCCACATAGTGCTAAAGGGTGGCCGTGCCTCTACTAAGTCCTCTGTGGTGTCTATTGACCTAGTCAATGACTTTATCAGTGACCCCTTAGGTAATGTGGTAGTCCTACGGAAAGTGGGAAAGTACCTGAGAATGTCTGTCTATGAACAGATAAGGTGGGCGATTTATGAGATGGGCTTGGCCAATCAATTCAAGTTTGGTAAGTCTCCTCTACAAATCACTCACAAAAAGACAGGTACAGCCTTTTACTTCTACGGTGTAGATGACCCCATGAAACTCAAATCACAGAAGATAGCCAAGGGCTATGTCATGTCCGTATGGTTTGAGGAATTGGCAGAGTTTGCAGGGCGTGAGGACATTGATATAGTTGAGGATACCTTTATCCGACAAGAGCTGCCTAATGGCAAACAGGTCAAGGTATATTTCACATACAACCCACCACGCAACCCTTATGACTGGATAAATGAGTGGGTAGCTGAGAAAGCAAGTGACCCTACCTATCTGATACATCACAGCACCTATCTTGATGACAAGTTAGGTTTTTTGTCTAGGCAGATGAAAGAGAAGATAGAACGGTACAAGGAAACTGACCCTGACTATTACCGCTGGATGTATCTAGGCGAGGTCATAGGGCTTGGTAATCATGTCTACAACATGAACTACTTTAAGCCCCTTGAGAGCCTCCCTGAGGACGATAGGCTGATAGGTATATCATTTGCCTTGGATACTGGACATCAGCAGTCAGCTACAGCCTGTGGGGCGTATGGATTGACTGCTAAGGGTAATGTTATCTTACTTGATACGTTCTACTATTCACCAGCTGGCAAAACAATCAAGAAAGCACCTAGTGAGCTAACGGTGATGATCCATGACTTTATAGACAAGGTTATGAAACAGTACAGAGTGCCTAAGCTCAAGATGACTATTGATAGTGCTGAGGGAGCTTTGAGAAATCAATACTTTAAGGACTATGGCGAACGCTGGCACCCAGTAGCCAAGAAGAAAAATCAGACCATGATTGACATGGTTATCAGCTTACTAGCTGAGGGACGCTTTTACTACCTTGACATCCCTGCTAACAAGGTTTTTGTTGAGGAGCATAAGATGTACCGCTATGACGACAAGACTATTAACTCTGATGATCCAAAGGTTATCAAAGAAGATGACCACACGGTAGATGAGTTTAAGTATTTTGTCCTAGACAACGCTAGGGAGCTAGATTTGAAAGCCTAAAGGAGCTAACAATGGGAATAGTACAAACTATCAAGAATTTCTTTACAAGGAGTAAGTATGTGATGACCACACAAAACTTAACTAATATCACAGACCACCCTAAAATAGCGGTGTCTAGTGCAGAGTATGACCGTATCAGGGAAAATCTCAAGTATTTTGCAGGGCGTTATCCACAGATTGAGTATAAAGACAGCAACGGAACTAATCAAAAGCGAGATTTCAACCATTTACCAATAGGCAGGACAGCCTCAAAAAAGATTGCAAGCCTGGTATTCAATGAACAAGCTGAAATCAAGGTAGATGATGAAAGAGCTAATGAGTTTATCCAGCAACAACTAAAAAATGACCGTTTTATCAAGAACTTCGAGCGGTATTTGGAAAGTTGCCTTGCTCTTGGCGGTTTGGCCATGAGGCCTTATGTTGACAAGGATAAGGTAAGGGTGGCATTTATTCAAGCCCCTGTCTTTTTACCACTACAATCTAACACTCAAGATGTTTCTAGTGCTGCTATCATCACTAAGACAATCAAATCAGAGGGTAACAAGCGGAAGTATTACACGCTGATTGAGTTGCATGAGTGGGGCAAAGATGACAAGTACACGGTAACAAATGAACTCTACAAGTCTGATAATCAGAATGTTGTAGGAGCAAGGGTGCCACTGGCTGAACTCTATGAAAACTTGGAAGAAGTCGCTGACTTGAACGGTCTGAGCCGTCCATTGTTTACCTACCTCAAGACACCTGGAATGAACAACAAAGATATTAACAGTCCACTTGGGCTATCTATCTTTGATAATGCCAAGACTACGATTGATTTTCTTAATACTACCTATGATGAGTTCATGTGGGAGGTCAAGATGGGGCAACGCCGTGTGGCAGTTCCTACTCAGATGATTAGCACTCAGTACAACATGGACGGTGAGAAAGTCACAGTCAAGCGTGAGTTTGAAACAGGTCAAAATGTCTATGAGCAGTTTGACTCTGGAGATATGGACAAGGGCATAGGTATCACAGACCTTACAACCCCTATCCGCTCTGACGACTATATCAAGGCAATCAATGAGGGTATATCCCTTTTTGAAATGCAGATAGGCGTTTCAGCTGGTATGTTTACCTTTGACGGAAAGTCCATGAAGACAGCTACTGAGATTGTCTCAGAGAACTCTGACACTTATCAAATGCGTAACAGTATTGTCAGTTTAGTTGAGCAATCCCTAAAAGAGCTGATTATCTCCATGTTAGAGCTTGGGAAAGCCTATCAACTCTATAAGGGCAATATCCCAGACATGGACGCTATCAGCATTAACCTTGATGATGGTGTCTTTACTGACCGAAACGCTGAGCTTGACTACTGGATTAAGGTAGTTAACGCTGGCTTTGGTACTGATGTCATGGCTATTGAGAAAGTACTCAACGTGACCCCTGAGAAAGCTAAGGAAATAAAGGCTGAAATTAGTGGCAATGCCATTGATAAGGCAAGTAGTGAACGTAGTCCTGATGATGTTGGAGTGTATGGAGAGTGATTAGATGGCTGATGACAAGAAGAAACCAATCAAACTAAATGATGAGCAGTTAATGCTTGACGCTAGTCAGGTTGCAGACATCTATCATCAGCTTACTCTGGATCTATTTGACCAAGTCATAGACCGTATCAAAGAGCGTGGCTCTGCTAGTCTTGATGATAACCCCTACATTTGGCAACTAGAGAAAATGAATGAGATGGGGCTACTCAATGAGGATAACCTCAAGCTCATCTCTGACCGCTCAGGGATTGCTGAGGAACAGCTTAGGCATGTTATCCAAAACGAGGGCTACCAAATTTACAAGGACACCAAGCAACAGCTCTTAGAGTCTACTGGTGGTGGTAGCTTTGTTAGTAACTCTCTTATTCAGAATAGCCTTGCAGCTTATGTCAATCAGACTATGGGCGACATCAACAACCTTATCAATACCACGCTACCAAAGAGCGTTATAGGAGCTTATCAGTCTATCATTGAGGAGGCTACAGCAAAGGTTGTCACTGGCCTTGCAACATCAGACAAGGCTATTTCAGATACTGTCATGAAGTGGGCTAAAAAGGGGTTTTATGGCTTTACAGACAGCCAAGGCAAGCACTGGAAAGCTGACACTTATGCTAGGCAAGTCATCAAATCCACTGCTTGGCGTGTCTATCGTGAGGTTAGAATGGCTCCGGCCGAGGAGTTGGGGATAGATACCTTTTACTACTCCAAGAAATCCACAGCCCGTGAAATGTGTGCCCCTTTGCAACATCAGATAGTTACTACTGGAGTTGCTAGGACTGAAAAAGGGGAGCGTATCCTTGCCTTATCAGATTATGGCTACGGAACCGCTGGAGGGTGCCTAGGCATTAACTGCACTCATGAAATCACGCCTTTTGTGGTTGGTGCCAACTACAAACCTGATTTACCTGATGAGTTGAAAGACTTAACGCCTGAGCAGGCTATCGAAAATGCCAACGTACAGGCCAAACAGAGAGCCCTAGAGCGGTCTATAAGACAATCCAAGGAATTTCTACATGTTGCAGAGAAACTTGGAGACCAAGAACTGATAGACAAGTATAAGAACAAAGTAAGGATACAACAGGGAGCCATGAGAGACTATCTCAGACAGCACCCATTCCTACACCGTGATTATGCCAGGGAGAAATACTACTACAATGATGATACGGTTAAAAAATTATACAAATCTATTGACAAACGCTCTAAAAAAGAGTATTCTGAAATACTACAAAATTTGGGAAATAAAGCACCCAAGTCTTATAGTGATTTTAAGTCGTTAAGCAGTGCCGAAAAAGAGGCATTGAGACAGGATAACAAAGTTGCCTCCTATGTCTGGTCTAGTACCAAGGAAAAACTGACAGACAAGCAAAAACAACAAGCGGTGGACGCTTACTACAATTTCAAAGAGCACGGTGTTAGATTTGGCGGTCATGCTATCTCGCAATACATAGCTAGAATGCGTAGACCTAACGGGCGCTTAATGTATAATTTTAACTCAATTCTGACAGTTGCTAGTCTCCCGCTAAATTATCAATCTGATTACAAAGGACGTAAAGCTAAATACTATAACCGTTTGCTATTGATATATGAAAACAATTCTGATGAGATTGTTACATTCATGAAAACTAGCAAGCCTGCAAAATCATTGACGGAGATTGAAACATGAAGTATTCAAATATTATCTTAGACATGTTAAAAAAAGGTGCGAATGGTGATGTTGATGATTACTATGAGTTCTTTCTTGACCTAACTGCTAAACTTGGAGAAGATGAAGCATTTGCTGATGGCTGGTTAGCAGAGAATGAGCCTCTTTTTGACCTTATCAATGACGAACAAATGTACTACTTCTATGTTGAAGAAGATACAGAGAATAGAGAATTGTGTAGGAAGTTCCTTGAGCCTTACTACGAAAAAGCAAAGCAATTAGTAAAACTTAGCGCTTAGTTAAACCTAGGCGCTTTTCTTATGCCCAAAATAGGAGGAAAAAATGAAACATCAGATAAATAATGGCGAATTTACTGGATTTAAAGTAACAGGTCCGGAAATGGTAACAATTCCTAAATCGGAGTATGATTTACTTATTCAAATTAAAGATAAATTTTTAGGAGAAACCCATGAATAAACGGATTAAAAAGAAACGTGAACTAGAAAACTCTTTACGAATAGCTGGAAGTGCCATAGAGTTTCTACTTGACCAGAATAACCAACTTTGGCGTATCGTTGAGAAGATGGAAGAAATCAACTCTCAGAACGTTATCAACTTCAATAATCGTCTTGAGGGAATTGAAAAAGCCCAAAAGCAATGGGTTGATGATGTTGCAGATATTAGGCAAGATGTCAACCGCCTGAAAAAGACACAGAAAAAGCCTTGGTTTAGTCGTAAATAAGGAGGTGGTCAATCATCTTGACTGGCAGGAAAGGCTGCCAACAATCGAATAACTCAAACTGTATGGGATCCCATGCGGTTTTCTTTTTGCCCTGTCGCATGGCGTAAAACTAGACAAATTCTGCCCCTCGTGGCGTAAAACAAAGGAGTTAAGACATGGGTCTTAAACGTGAGATGTTAGTTGACGCAGGTATCGAAGATAAAGCGGTGTTAGATAATATCATGCAAGCGTACGGTGCAGGTATTGAAAATGCGAAAGCACAGGCTAAGTCTGAGGTACAGGCAGAAAACGACAGCTTAAAACAACAGCTTGAGCAACAGAACCAAGCTATCAAGGACTTGCAGGCTAAAGAGGGAGCTAGTGAGGAAAGCAAGCAACAGCTGGCAGACTTACAGGCTCAATTTGACCAGTACAAGACTGATAGTGAGACTAAACTTGCTCAGGTAACTAAAACCAATGCTGTAGCCCTTGCTTTGAAAGATGTGGGAGCTTACAACTCTGAGGATTTGATGAAGTTTATTGACCTGGACAAGATTGAGCTAGGCGAGGATGGGAAACCTCTCTTAGAGGACACAATCAACAGCCTCAAAGAAACAAGCCCTTACTTATTCCAAGGTGAAGACAAACAGCCTAACCCTACGATTTCAGTCGGAGGCAACCCGTCAGCAGAACCAGGCGCTAAAGGTGACGCTTTTGATGAAATCATGAGTAAATATTAAAAAAATAAAAGGAGAGTAGCATGTCTACAAAAATTTATACAAAAAAATATATGGCGTTGTTAGCAAAAATTACAGAAAGTCGTTCACGCTTCCTACGTTCTTTCGGTGGTCAAATTCAAATTTTTGACGGTGTATCAGACTCTGATACTATGCTGCATTTGAAAGTGAACACTACAAAAGCCATTATCAAGAAGTACGACAAAGGCGAAAATGTAGCGTTTGGAACTGGTACAGGTTCAACAAGCCGCTTTGGTCAACGTACTGAAATTAAGTCAGTCGATAAGGCTGTCCCTTATGAGGCTCCTATTGCAATCCATGAGGGAATTGACAATGTGACTGTCAATGATGTAGCTGACAAAGTTGTAGCTGAGCGATTGGAAGAAAATGCCCTAGCTCAAACTGAATACATCAATGAATTGCTTGCTAAAGCATTGTCAGACAATGCAAGTGAAACGATTGAAGGCAAGATGGACGAAGCAGGAGTGACCAAAGCATTCTCCACAGCTCACAAGAAATTTGTTAACAACAAGATTTCTAAAAATATTGCTTGGGTTGCCTACGTTACATCAGATGTCTATGATTTTTTGATTGACTCAAAACTGGCAACAACCGCTAAAAACTCGTCAGCCAATATTGATGACCAAACAATGTACAAATTCAAAGGTTTTGTCTTGGAAGAAACGCCTGACGAATACTTCCAAGAAGGAGAACAAGTCATGTTTGCAGTCGACGGTGTGGGTATTGCAGGTGTAGGCTTGCAGATTGTCCGTACTATTGACGCAGATGACTTCTACGGCGTAGCAATCCAAGGAGCAGGTAAGTACGGTAAGTATATTGCTGACGAAAACAAAGTAGGTATCCTTAAAGCTAAACTGGCTCCAGCAGGCTAAAAATGGAGGTCTAAATGGCTAAGTTCAAAGTAGTATCGGATTTTTGGGACATTGAAAAAGATGAGTATATTGAAAAAGGCTCAGTCATTGATATCACAAAAAAACGTGCCGAGGAAATCAATAACAATATTGGTTTTCAGGTAGTTATCGAAGAAAAAGCAGCAAAGGAGTAGTCTAAATGGCTAAATTCAAAGCAACATCAAATGTAGTCTTTGTCGTAGATGGTAAAGAGACGGCTTTTGATGAAAATGTTGAGTACGACATGGAAGTAAAGACAGCTGAGGAGCTTAACGCTAAGGGTAAACTTACTCACCCTGAACTCAGTCCATTCTTTGAACGTGTTGACAAAGAAGAAAAAGCAACAAAGGCGGATAAGTAACACCGCCTTTTTAATCGGAGGTGGTTACTATCGCTTATTTAACCAAAGATGAATTTAAAGATTTTGGTTTTGATGAAGTCAATGACTTTGAAAAACTACTAAAAAGGGCAGAGGTGTCTATCAACCTCTTTCTTAATGGTTTCTATGATTTTGTAGAATTTGAGAAAGAGATTGAACATAGAAAGCAAGCTGTCAAGTTAGCTACTGCTTTCCAAGTGGCTTATTTGGACGTTAGTGGCATCATGACGGCAGACGATAAGCAGTCAGTATCAACTGTGATATTAGGACGAACCCACATAAGCTACAATAACGCCTCTCAGAGCTCTTTAGAGAGTGCTAGGTACAATTTATCCCTTGACGCTCTGAACGCTCTGAAAGGGGCAGGTTTTGGATATAGGGGGGTAGGTTATGACAGGTATTGATAAACGTTTACTGGTCGATACTGTAACTATTCAAAAAACCACGGGAGAAAAAGACGCATGGGGTAAAGTAATGTTAGAGAGCCCAGTCACGCTTAGTCCTGTTAGGTTTGATAGACAGTATCAAGTGCAAGGCACCCAGAACAACCGCAAAGAGGCTAAACCTAGCCTTTTGTTTGTGTATCCTCAATATTGCCCAATAGACCTGGATAAGTCTTTTGAAAACGCCATTATCAATGACGGACAGACTGAGTACAGAGTGACTACTATTGTCCCTGTCAGTTATCCACATAATAATAAAATCTTTTGTTATGAAGTGGAGTGTATCTGATGGGAACAAGTATATCTGTAAAAGTTGACCTGAAAGGCATTGAGAAAAAAGTATCATCAGCAGCCTTGGCCAAAGGGAAGTTAGCTATTGCTAGTCAAATGATGATTGACACGCAACCATTTATCCCACGAAAAAGCGGAGAATTAAGTGGTAGCGGTCAGCCTACTAGAGACGGAGTAAGATACCCTGGTCCTTATGCAAGGGCACAGTTCTACGGTGGAGCTTACAACAAAAACCGTAGCTACACGTTTAGGCGTTATACCACTCCCGGAACAGGTAAGCGTTGGGACTTGAAAGCCTCAGCGCTCCATGTTAAGGATTGGGGGAAGGTTGGACTGAGAGCAATGGGAGTTAAGACATGAATAACAATGATTTTTCAGAAGTCCTAAGAGATTTCATCAACACACTAGGCCTCCCTTTGACTTGTAGACTTGATTACTTGTCAGAGACGGAGAGCTTAGTTCTTTATCCTTTACCCGGTGGCAAGGTTGAAAAAGAGTATATGAACGGCAAGCAAGATATTAGCCTTGTTTTTGAGGTGGCAATCAAAACGACTGACCACCAAAAGACAAGCTCTATCCTATGGGCTATCAACTATGCTCTTGCTGATTTCAACCTAGAGCTGCCTAGTCAAAACAATTCATATCAATTCAGAGGCCTTGAAGTCTCACAGCCATTCCTTAATGACCGTGATGACCAAGGTTTTTATGTTTACATGCTGGACATTACAGCAAAGCTAGAAGTACATGGAGGAAACTAAATGCCAAAAATGAAAAACGCCAAACGCAAGCACTATGTGGCCGTTTGGTCAGCAGAAAATCCAGCCACAGAACCAGCAGGCGACGCTTGGAAGTGGCTTGCAGACGGTGTAACAACCGCTGATGTCGAAAATGACGAAGAAACAGATGATGTTGCCTACTACAACGGAGACGGCACCAAGAAAACTGTAGTAACCTCTGTCAAGCATGGTTACTCATTTGAGGGTGACTATATCCGTGAGGACGCAGCACAGAAAATCATTGCCGATATGCGTTTCAAGACCGGAGATGACCGCAATGTGTGGTTCAAGGTCGTTGAAGCTGATGGCAAAACTCAGTATGTGGGCCTTGCTACCGCCTCTGAGATTGAAATCGGTGGCGGTGAGGCCTCTGACTATGAGGGCTTTAAGGCAACCATCAGCTGGGACTCCGCACCTAAACAGTCTGCTGTAGTCGGTGGATAATTTTGTTTGTGGGGAGTAATTTTGCTCCCCTTTTTTATTTTTGATTAGTAGGAGAAAAAACATGGTAGTAATTAAAAAGCGTAACAATGTCATTCCTGTAGAATTTGAAGATTTTACACTTGAATTTCTTGCCAATGATGAGAACATTCTCAAAATGCAGAAAATCGGCGAAAAACTCCAAAAGGACGGTCAGAAAATCGCTGATACAGGAGATGTAGAAGTCTTTGAAACTTTACAGGACATGGTAAAAGAGTCATGGGTTGAGTTATTTGATGAGGAGGCCTATGACAAAGTCTATACCTATTCTCTCTTTTCAACGGTTGACACTATGGCTTATCTGCTTGAAGTTATCGCTGGAGTTGTTGACGAATGGGATAAACGCAACAACGTTGACGCTCTCAAGAAATACCTAGGAGACTAATATGCTGGATTTATCAAGGAAGTTGACAGATACGTTGGTCCTTGGTGATGATGTGTACCCTATGAATATCTCTTTTAACAAGGTATTGAAAGCTATGGAGCTAATCAATGATGATGAGATTGATGAGCTATTCAAACCCTATCTAGCTATTCAAATCTTTACTGATGTTGATTTTACAGAGACTTTGACTCCTGAACAGGCTACGGTCATTTTCAAGATGATTTTTGAGGAGCATATCAGGATAATCTCAGCCAAAGATAGCGAACCAGTGCTAGACCTGGCAGGAAATCCAATCAAAAGCAAGATACGCTCAAGAAGTCAATCAGAAGACGGAGAGCGGCTTTTTAGTTTGAAATATGACGCTGAGTATATCTACTCATCATTTATGCAGGCTTACGGTATTGATTTGATTGACGCTCAGAACAGTTTGCACTGGAAAAAATTCAATGCCTTGTTGAATGGGTTGCCTAGTGATACCAAGTTTGTTGAGGTGCTTAAAATACGCTCTTACAAGCCACATAGAGACGACAGTAAGAAGTACAAGGAGAGCATGAAACAGCTACAGAAAGAGTATGCACTACCGAAAGATTTTGACTACTAATTTTAGAAAGGAGAGGAAGCTATGGCAGATGGTTCAGTTACTATCAAGGTTGACTTAGACGGCTCAAATGCCCAGTCAGGCGTCGGTAAGCTAAAGACCTTGTTAGGCGGACTAAAGGAAACGGGCTCAAAGGTTGGGTCTGTTTTTAAGTCGGTATTAGGAGCTAATTTGATTAGTTCAGCCCTCACACAAGGTATCAGCACAGTTACGGGCGGTATCCGTGAGATGGCTGGGGAGCTGAATAGTTCTCAAAAGGCATGGAAGACCTTTGAGGGAAACCTACAAGCCTTTGGACGGTCTCGTGAGGTGATTGCAGCGGCCAAGGCAGAAATGCAGGACTTTGCAACCAAGACCATCTACTCAGCCTCTGACATGGCTAGTACCTACTCCCAACTTGACGCTGTAGGTACAAAAAATGTCGGTAGCTTGGTTAAGGCCTTTGGTGGTCTTGCAGCCTCAGCGGAAAACCCAGCACAGGCCATGAAGTCACTATCTACTCAGGCTACACAGATGGCAAGTAAGCCTAAGATTGCCTGGATGGACTTTAAGATTATGATGGAACAAGCTCCTGCTGGTATGGCCGCAGTTGCTAAGGAGCTGGGAATGTCAACCGCTGAACTGGTTTCAGCGGTTCAAGATGGCAAGGTCAATACAGAAGAGTTCTTTGACGCTATGAACCGTGTAGGGAACTCTGACGCTTTCCAAAAGATGGCAACTGAGTTCAAGACGATTGACCAGGCGATAGATGGAGCTAAAGAGGGGCTAGCTAATAAACTCATGCCCGCTTTTGAACATCTCAACAAGTTTGGTATCAAAACAATCAACGCTCTATCAGACGCTATGGAGAGCATTGACTTCAGTGGTATGGCTGATGGTCTAGGCAAGTTCCTTGGTGGTATCAACGTCGATGGTATTGTCGAGAAAGTGAGTAGCGTACTTGGTAAGGTTGGGGGCTTGGTCAAGAGCTTCTTTGTCACTGTTGGAGATACTGGAGTATTTCAAAATCTGAGCGACACTTTTTCACTCTTTGGGGAGCTGGCAAGCTCAGTGTTTGACACTCTGGTAGGGGACGCTGCACTTTTTGGAGATGTTGCTGAGTCAATCGGTGATGTCTTTAATATTGTTCTATTCACTATTCAAGACTTGATTTCAGGGGCACAGGCTTTGTTTGCCTCATTTGCAAACACTGGAGCTATCAAGGCTGTTTCAGCCGCTTTCTATGACCTGGTCAAGGCAGGGCTAGACCTGTCAGAAAAGTTATCAGGTATTATCCCATGGGAGATTATCGGAACGGCCGCTGGTCATGTGGTCAAGTTCATTGCTCAAATCGTTCAAGCAATCGCAAACTTTTCTCAATCTTTGAGTGGTAACGCTTGGAGAGGGATAGTTACTGGGATTGGTGGTGCTCTGATTGCTTTCAAGGGCTTTAATTTCCTGAAATCATTCAATCCATTCAGCTTGTTCAAGAAAAATGCAGTCAGTGGGATAGATGGTGCCACCTCAGTTGTAAAATCAGCAAGCAATACTGTTGTCTCAATTATTCGTATCCTTGGCCAAAGTGTGGCGGCCGCCGCTAGAGGAATTGGCCAAGGGATAGGTACTGCTTTCAGAGGAATTGGTCAAGGCTTATCTATGCTTAATCCTGTCACGATTGCAGCCCTGGCGGTGCCTGTTTTGGCACTTGGTGCAGCCTTTGCCCTGATGGGTATGCAGGGGCAGGGTATCGCTACGATTTTGCAAGGTGTAGGTAATGTGATTATCAGCGTCGGGACCGCAATAGGGGCAATTCTTAATGTTGCCATGCAAGGATTGGCTCAGGCCCTTGTCATTGTTGCTCCTGTCCTACCTACAATAGCCTCTGCCTTTGCTACGCTGTCACCGCTTATCATAGCAGCTGGCGTAGCAATTAGCATGATTATTGACTCATTCAGCTCACTAGCTCCAGTAATTCTAGCATTAGGGGAGGCTATCGGTGTCATTGTATCAGCACTCACATCAGGAATAGCTGAGATAGCAACGGCAGTGACTCCAATTATTGCCATACTTTCCGAGGCGTTTGTCCAAATCGTCGATATAGTCTCTCAGGTTATTGTGCAGATTGTTGAGGCTTTGGCTCCATTTGTTCCAGCCGTGAGCGAGATGGTGCAGGCACTAGCTCCAGTCTTACAGGCTCTTGTTGAGGCCTTTAATAACCTAATCAGTCAAATCAGCCCAATCATTGACAGCTTGACCAATCTACTCAAGACCTTTGGGGAACAGGTCAGCTCCATTCTTGAGAGTGCTGGAAGCGTGGTTGAGTCATTTGGCTCAGCTATTCGCAATGTACTTGATGGGGTCGCTGGTATCTTTGAGAGTATGGGGAACGCTGCTAAAAATGCTGGTCAAGGTGTGAAGTTGATGGCCCAAGGTATAAAAATCTTGGTTGACCTCAAACTTGGAGACTTGATTGGAACTTTGGCGGCTGTTGCTACTGGTTTGACAGCTATTGCTGGCTCAGGTATTGCCTCAGCAGGACCAGGATTGAAACAAGCAGGAACTGGACTTAGACTAATTGCAACATCAGCACAAGTAGCAAGTGTGGCAATGCAAGCCTTACCTGCTGCCTTTAGTTCCCTGAACTCAAGCATTGGAACATTACCAAACGCTATGACTACAGCTGGCTCTGCCATGATGTCTTTTGCTAGTGCGGTTATGGCCTCTTTTGTAGGTCTTGCTGGTTCAACAGCTAGCATTACAGCACTACAAAACAGAATTACAGCCTTGTCAGCCTCAATGGTTATGGCACAAGCTGGAGCCTCTGCCATGTCAGCAGGGTTCTCAGCAGCATCTACTGTACTTGGTGTCCTTGGAGGTGTGCTTGGTTCGGTTCCCGGTCAATTTACGGCTATTACAGCCTCAGCAATGACGGCAAGAACCTCAATTATACAACTGGCCACATCAGCGCCAATGGTTGCCTCAGGTTTTGCAAGCATTTCAAACGCTGCTATCTCGTCAATGAGTCAGCTTAACGCTGCTGTACGCTCTGCTATGACACAAGCAGTAGCTACTATGCGCTCAAGTATGCAACAGATGGCATCTGTGGTAAGGCAATCTGCAAGCCAAATGACGCAAGCAGGACGACAAGCTGGTAAAGGTGTCTCAGATGGAGTTACTAACGGTATCCGTTCTGGTATTGGATCAGCTACGGCTGCAATGTCAGCAATGATGAACGCAGTCCGTTCAACTGGTATGGCGGGTGTAGGCTCTATGCATTATGTTGGGGCAATGATTGGTCAAGGTCTAGCTCAAGGCATGTATTCAGCCCTTGGCTCTGTGACAGCTGCTGCAAATGCTCTGGTAGCACAAGCAGAGAGAGCGGCACAAGCTAAGGCTAAAATTCACTCACCATCAAGGCTTTTTAGAGACAATGTGGGTCGCTACATTGCTCAGGGTATCGCTGTCGGTATCGAGCAAAACACCTCAGATGTGACAGATAGCTTAGCTTATGTACAGAAAGAGATGTCAGCCTTTAAGTTTGGGGCTGAGGAGTTGCTAGGTCTTGGACATGGAACTCTATCTAATCGCTTTAGGCTCAAATCTATCACAGAACGTGCAGAAATGAACCAGATTGAGATTATCAGGGAGCAGGCGGACCAAGTTCTTACTAGAGCCCTTGAGGTTGCTGAGCAAGCTGTCAAGCGTCCTACAAACTTGATACTAGATGACGGCACCCTTGTGGCTAAGATTGGTGGACCAATGACCAATTACCAAAACGACAAGCTAAAAATAGATAACATGATGAGGGGGATTGTCTGATGAATAATGACACAATTACTATCAACGGATTTGACCTTTCTGAGGTTATCCGAATTATTGAAATTATCCGCCCTGTTGGAAATGAGCGTAGCATTGAAACAAATGACGCTTCACTCTTGGGAGTGAACTTGCAAGAAGTAAGGACAGGGGCTAAGTTTATCAAGGTCAAGTTTGCCATGCAAGAAAGAGATGGCATGACACTTGAACGAGCTAAGCACACTTTGGCAGGGGTATTCAATACCTCTGAGGCTGTCAGAATTGTTATTTCAGATGAACCTGATAAGTATTATCTGGGTTTTGTCGCTGGTTCTGTTGATATGACCAACGTGACCCGCTGGTTTCAGAAAGGGGAATTTGAGTTGCTTATCCCTGACGGTGTTGCTCATAGCACGGCCTACCGTCGTTTTGCCAATCCAACGGTAGCCAGCGATAAAATCACGTTTGACCTTGTGAATAATGGCAACGTGGACGCCTACCCTATCGTTACCGTTCGGCATAATGCTGAGAATGGCTACGTCGGCCTAGTGAATACCAGCGGAGCTTTAGAGGTCGGCAACCGTGAGGAGGCCGACGCTACAACAGTTCAGATGTCTCAGGTCATGTGGGATTATCGAGATAGTGCCATCACAACAGGCTTGTCAAGGGCTAGTCGAAATGTTGGGATTTTTAACGATGGCACGGAAAGGCTGGGCGGTAGTGTTGGCTCTGTCTCTATGTGGGGACGGCAACACCTACAACTGGCCAGCCGTGGCTCAACAACAGGCTACAATGCCGCTAGCCTGACTTGGAATATCCCAGCTGACAGAGGTGGGCAGACTGGCTCACTGAATGACTACCTTTGGTGGCGTCAAATCTTCTGGCTGGGGTCATCTAACCAGTACGGCTTTATCAAGGTTACCGTCTCTGATGAACAGGGGCGGTTTTTGTATGGTGTTGAAACCTTTAAGAGGTATCAGGGGTTGGGGTGTGAGTACAACTTTCTAGCCTCTAATGGTCGGGGAGGTTTCAACATGATTAAGCAGTGGTCCTTTATTGGCACACACAAGAACGAGGATAACCCATTCAACGAGGGCAGGGGTTGGTCTGACCTCAAGCGTAATGATGATGTCGTGACCGTCTTCTGGTGGGGGTCTTATCATCGGTTTGTTGTTCCAGAGCTAAAGGGTCGTAAGTCTGCCAAGGTTCATGTGGCTTTTGGTTCAATCGGAGACAGACCCTTAGTGTCCCACATGTACCTTGACAGTATTTATTACCAGAAAGACTTTGTTTCCAGCTGGGTTGATGTTCCCAACCGCTACCCTATGGGAAGTACCCTTGTTTTGGACAGCGAGACAGACCGTGTGGTTGTTGATGGAATTGAGCGGCTAAGTGACCTAGTGCATGGGTCGGGGTTCTTAAAAATTCCACCGGGCAACTCAAGGCTTGAGGTCTATTGCTCCAGCTGGTTACGAACCAAGCCAACGGTGGCCGTATCATTTGAGGAAAGGTGGTTGTAGATGTTACTGACTATTCACGACGCTAACTTGAAAAAGGTTGCTATCATTGACAACGACAAGCAGGAAACGCTCAACTTTTTCAACGACACTTGGACTAGATACCTTGAAACAGGGTCGTCAACTTTTGATTTCACAGTTTTCAAAAAGGCCATTATTTCAGATACAGGAACTAAGCGAGCCTACAACTATCTGAATGAAAAAGCCTTTGTTTCTTTTGAGTATAAGGGCAAGACCTACCTGCACACTATCCGAAAAGTGGAAGAAAACGAAAAGGTTATCAAGTGCTATGGTGTCAACCTGAACCTTGAGCTTATCAATGAGTATGCCAATCCTTACAAATCGTCCAGGGCCATGTCCTTTCAAGAATTTTGTGAGGCCATGGACTTACTCAACTTTACCTTTTTGTCCATCGGTATCAATGAGATTTCCACGAAGAAGATTACAGCCGAATGGGAGGGGTCAGACACCAAACTGGCCCGCCTCTTATCGCTGGCTAAGAAGTTTGGGGCTGAAATCGAATTTGACACCTACCTCAAGGCTGATAGCTCCATCAAGGCCTTTGTGGTCAATGTTTACCATGAACACGATGACCAACATCAAGGGGTGGGACGGGTTCAACCAGAACGGCTGACTTACGGCAAAAACTTGAAGACCCTGACCCGAACGGTGGATAAAACCAACATCTACAACATGGTCAGACCAACAGGGAAGACAGAAAATGGCGATGTGGTTACTATTTCTGGCTTGTCTGCTTGGTCCGTGAATAATGCTAAGGGCGAAAGGGAGTTTTACCAGTCAGGCGAGGGACTATATGCTCCCTTGTCTATGGCCATGTACCCAGCTGCCTTTACCTCTGGCACCATGGGCGACCAATGGATAAGGAAAGACATGTCCGTTGACAGTTCTAGCCCAGAGGTTATCCGCACGGCTGCCTATCGTGAGCTGAAGAAGCATTGTTACCCAGCGGTAACCTATGAGGCAGAAGGATTTTTGGATTTGGACGTTGGCGATACTGTCCAAGTCTATGATGACGGTTTTAGCCCTGCCCTCTTGCTTGAAATGCGAGTATCTGAACAGGCTATCAGCTTTACCAATAAGGCCAACAATAAGACGACCTTTGCCAATGCCAAGGCTCTTGAAAATCGTCTGTCTGGCAACATTCAGGCACGGCTTGACCAGCTTATTGAGGACGCCAAGCCCTATGTGGTTAAATTGGCGACTGACAACGGGGTTGCTTTCAAGAACCAGACAGGGGAAAGTGTCATCACACCGACCCTGACCAAGGGTGGTAAACAGGTAGAGTGTGGCTGGCGGTGGGTCGTCGATGGCCAAATCAAGTCCACTAGCCCAACCTATCTTGTTCGTGGCCGAGATGTGACAGATATCCTTGTTGTGACTGTTGCGGCTTGGTTGGATAACCGAGAGGTGGCCAGCGAACAGCTAACCTTTATCAATACTAACGATGGCCGAAATGGTAGTGATGGGCAGAATGGCCGTGATGGTCGTGATGGTCGTGACGGTGCCAAGGGAGATAAAGGAGATACTGGCCCCCGTGGTCCTCAAGGGGAGCGAGGGATAGCTGGTGCAACGGGTGCAACAGGCTCCCCTGGAGCAAGGGGAGCAGATGGGCGGTCAAGTTTTATCCATATCAAATATGCTCCAGTAGTCAATCCAACAGATAGCCAAATCACAGATACCCCGAATGCCTATATCGGTGTTTATACAGATTACAACCAAGAAGATAGCACCAGAGCTAGTGCTTATACTTGGACAAAGTGGAAAGGCTCAGATGGTGCAAATGGAATAGCGGGTCCTAAAGGAGCTGATGGACGGACTACCTACGTTCACTTTGCCTATGCCAATTCAGCCAATGGGCAAACAAATTTCAGCACTTCATACTTTGACGGTGCTCTTTACATGGGAACCTTGACAGATTTTACACAAGCTGACAGTAAAAACTATTCTGCCTACACTTGGAGTAGGTTGAAAGGTGACAAAGGTGACCGTGGAGTTCAGGGAGAGCGAGGGCCACAAGGCGAACGAGGTTTACAGGGTATTCAAGGCCTCCAAGGCCCAAGAGGCGACCAAGGTATTGCTGGCCCCAAGGGTGCAGACGGTCGAAGTCAGTACACCCATATTGCTTATGCTGATACTATTTCAGGGTCTGGATTTAGCCAGACCGACCGAACCAAGGCTTATATCGGCATGTATCAGGATTTCACGGCAACAGATAGCCGAAATCCTGCTGACTATCGCTGGTCCAAGTGGAAAGGTGATGACGGTGCTCAAGGTATTCCAGGTCCCAAAGGTGCAGACGGTCGGACACCATACATTCACTTTGCCTACGCTGAAAGTGCAGACGGTCAAACTGGTTTTAGTCTGACCCAGACAGGTAACAAGCGATACATGGGGACTTATACTGACTTTACAGAAGCCGACAGCCGAGACGCCGCCCGTTACCGTTGGGTTGATATGGTTGGGACAGTCGAAATTGACCATGTTAATTTAGTTGAAAACTCAAAAATCACTAGAAGTAGCAACGTCTATGGATTTGAAACACGCTACGTTCATTTAGTTGCTGGTAAAACCTATTACTTTTTAGCTCGTGCCAAGAAGACAGGTGGTACAGCTGACAAACGAACGAGGGTTTATGTTTATACACCAACTTGGAACCATCAGTTTCACTTGGAATTTAATTCCACAGAGTATGAGACTAGGAGCGTTAAGTTTACAGCTCGTTATACGGAGCGTTATGCCATTAGTTCGTATTGGTTTCCAAATGGTGGTGACCGAGCAGGCACAGCTGACATTGATTGGTATATGGTTGTTGAGAGTAATGTTGAACCGAAACACTGGTCACCAAACCCCAATGACTTTACAACCGCTCTTAATTCCAAAGCTGACCAAGTGTTGACCCAGGAACAGCTGAACGCTTTGGCAGAAAAGGCGCAGGTTCACGAGGCAGAGCTAGCTGCTAAGGCATCAATGGAGGTTTTGAGTGATTTAGAAAAAGCCTATAATGCTTTTGTTAAGTCGAACGGAGAAGCTAAGAAAAAATCAGAAGCTGACCTTATCGAAGCTGGTCGGCGAATTGATTTGTTGACAACGCAGTTTGGCGGATTGAGAGAGTTGAAAACCTTTATTGATACTTACATGACTAGCTCTAATGAGGGTTTGGTTATCGGTAAGAATGATGCTAGCTCAACAATTAAAGTCAGTCATGACAGGATTTCTATGTTCTCAGCTGGTAAAGAAGTCATGTATATCAGCCAGGGAGTAATCCACATTGACAATGGTATCTTTACCGCATCAGTGCAGATTGGACGGTTTAGAACAGAGCAATATCATCTCAATGCTGATATGAATGTTACTAGATATGTAGGTTAGGAGGAAAAATGGCAAAGTATAGTCAATCAAATAATAGTTTATTTCTCAATCTCTACGTTGAACAAGGGCAACAAAACATTGCTAGTAATAGCACGACAGTTAATTGGCGGTTAACAGTAAGCAGGACAGGAGCTTACTATACTTTTAACCACCAAGGCGACAGTAGTCTATCCTTGACTTTGGACGGTCGACAAGTCCACTCTAGCAATCCGAGATGGCAGACTAGCGGAGAGGAGTTTGGTCTCGCTAGTGGGTCAACAAGTGTCAGTCACAATGCAGATGGGACAAAGTCATTTGGGGTTTCTGCGACTTTTAATCCGAACAACGGTATACATGGGACAATAACAGTTAGTGCCAATATCAGTCTAACGACGATTCCACGGGCTAGCTCTGTTTCTGTCGGCGATGGCGTTATCGGTAGTGCAGTGACAATCAGCATCAACCGTCAGAATAATAGCTTTACTCACACGCTAAGATATGCCTGGGGGTCTAAGTCTGGGACGATTGCATCAAACGTTGGCGCTAGTCATTCGTGGACTATTCCTCGTGATTTTGCTAACGATATACCAAATGCCACAAGTGGCACAGGCACACTATACGTTGATACCTATAGCGGTAGCATAAAGACTGGTACACAGCAAGTAAACTTTACCGCTAGCGTGCCAGCTAGTGTCAAACCTAGATTCAGCGGTGTTACCCTGACAGATGGCAACACTGCGGCTAGGAGTTTGTTAAGCGGGAATAATTTCTTGCAGATTATTTCTGATATTCAAGTAACATTCAATGGTGCAGTAGGGAGCTATGGCTCGTCTATCACAGGCTATCATGCTGAAATCGTCAATAAAAACCAATCAACATCGTCAAACGGTGGCAGACTTGGCATGATGAATTTCAGTGGCTCTGCGACTATTCGTGCCTCTGTTATTGATAGTAGGGGCAGACGGTCGGATACAAGAGACATCACTATCAATGTGATTGAGTATTTTTCGCCTATCTTGAGTTTTTCAGCAGTTAGGACTAGGGAGACCCCTAACATCATTCAGATTGTCAGAAATGCCAAAATAGCACCAATCACGCTATCTGGTAGCCAAAAAAATGTAATGACCTTAACTTTTAAGGTTGCGCCGCTAGGTAGCACGAGTTATACAGCAGACAATGGGAGTGCCGCTGGGACGTTTACAACGCTTAGCACACTGACTAATTCATCAGCAAACCTATCACGTAATTATGCGGCTAACAGGTCATTTGTGGTCATTGGCATGTTGTCAGATAAGTTTACCAGAGTTGAGTTTTCAGCGACAGTTGCGACAGAAAGTGTCGTGATGAGCTATGGCAAAGACGGTCGTGTCGGCATCGGCAAAATTGTTGAGCAAGGAAAGGCTGGGTCGCTTGATGTGGCAGGTGAAATATTTTCAGGTGACAATATTTGGGGCAGAAATAAGACTCCGATAGGGCATTACAGTCGAGGTAGAGCAGTCGCAGACCTTGATACGCTATTCTTAGCGGGCATTCACACATTTTCAAATAGCACTCGTAATCAGCCCTTTGGGGCTTCGGCTTGGGGGCATGTCGAAGTGATTGTCACTGCCAGCGAAACATACAACGGTTCTAATAACTGGATTTGGCAACGTTATGCGACGACTAATGGACAGTATTATGAGCGGTATCGTGTTAATGCGGGACAGTGGACTAGCTGGAAAGCGCCAGCACTTGACCAACTTTACCCAGTAGGGTCAATCTATCAATCCACGAACTCAACTAACCCGTCAACATTTATGGGCGGAACGTGGGAGCGGTTTGGTCAAGGTCGGGTTTTGGTCGGTGTCAATGAGAGCGATAGCGACTTTAATGCGCCAAATAAGACAGGAGGGGCTAAGACCCATACCTTGACCGTTGACGAAATGCCATCGCATAGCCACGGACAATACGTTTCGGCAAACAGTGGTAATCAAGCCATCAGACGAGACTGGACAAGTGATGGTGGCTCAACGGCGTATCCTCAAGGCGTGAACACTGGAAACACAGGCGGCAATCAGCCCCACAACAACTTGCAACCATTTATCACAGTGTACATGTGGAGAAGAATAGCGTAAAAAATCCCATTTCAACAGTCATATAATGAAATCATAGTAAAAGGAGGAGCAGACAATGCTAAAAATCAATAAAACACGTCAAACAACAGCGGAATTTCATGTGACAGAGGGCAAGGAGACAAAACTTGTCAAGACAACTGTCATCAATACGAATGCGGAGGCAGTATCAACGGTTTATGAGACCTTGCATGAGCCAGAGCTTTATGCTAAGTACCGCCGAGAGATGCGACAAGATGAGCAGAAGTTGCGAGAGTTGCGCTATGCGATTGAGGATGCCATTCTTGACGAGCTTGAGGCGAAAGAAAGCGAGGAGCAAAAATGATGAATAATTTACCAGATCTTACTTGGTCACAACACCTCAGAGCTTTAGCGGATACCGATGACAAAAAAATCTTATTTGTTCTCACCCTCATTTTAGGAGCGATGATAATTGATTTTTTGTTGGGAGTAACTGCCGCTAAAATTAACCCTAACATCCAGTTTCGGAGCAAAGAGGGGATTAACGGTATCTTGCGCAAGATTGCTAGTATTGCCCTTTTAGCTTACTGCATCCCTTTGTCAGTTATTCTGCCTGACGGGATAGGTTTTGCGGCTCTTCAAGTTCTTTATCTCGGTTACCTATTTTTTGAACTCAAGTCCATTGTTGAAAATTTGGAGAAGCTGGGGGTTAATGCAGCACTTTTTAGAGTTTTTATTGCTAAACTATCTCAACATTTAGCAAATAACACACCATCAGAAAATAAGGAGGATAAAGATAATGAGCATTAACATTGAAACAGCCATCAGTTGGATGTCGGCACGAGCTGGCAAAGTAACTTATTCTATGGACTATCGTAACGGTCCAGGGTCTTACGATTGCTCTAGCTCTGTCTACTACGCTCTGATGAGCGCAGGAGCTATCTCAGCAGGTTGGGCGGTCAATACTGAATATGAGCATGATTGGCTAGTCAAAAATGGCTACAAGCTGATTGCGGAAAACACAACCTTTGATGCCCGACGAGGAGATGTCTTTGTCTGGGGCAGACGCGGTCAGTCGTCAGGCAGCTTCGGGCATACGGGGATTTTCATTGACTCAGATAACATCATTCATTGCAATTATGCTAACAATGGTATTAGTGTCAATGAACATGATGTGACTTGGTCTTATGCAGGGCGGCCTTATTACTATGTGTATCGCTTAACTAACCAACCCACAACCAGTTCAACAGGAAAAAGTCTGGAAACGCTGGTACAGGAGACATTGGCTGGGGTATATGGCAACGGGGACACCCGCAAGGCAGCTCTTGGCAATCAATATGAGGCTGTCATGGCAGTCATCAATGGCAAGGCTACGGCACTTAAAAAGTCGATTGATGAGCTGGCTCATGAGGTAATTCAGGGCAAACATGGCAACGGCGAGGACCGCAAAAAGTCTCTTGGTTCGGACTATGAGGCCGTCCAGAAACGGGTCGCAGAAATCTTGAAAGGTAGCACATCAGGAAATACCTCTAAAACGCCCTCAGACGCTCCAAAAAGTGAGGTGGTAAATTCCTCCACTGAGACTAAAACGGAAGAAACTGAGGCAACTGGTAAAGTGACAGAACCAAAAATCGCCAAAGAGGTAGGCGACTTGTCCTTTAACGGTGCAATCCTGAAAAAATCTGTCCTAGATGTTATCCTGAAAAAGTGTCAGGAACACAACATCCTCCCTAGCTATGCTATCACCGTCCTGCACTTTGAAGGGCTTTGGGGTACCTCAGCCGTAGGTAAGGCAGATAACAACTGGGGAGGCATGACATGGACTGGCAAAGGAGAGCGTTCAAGTGGTGTGACTGTCACCCAAGGAACAGCAAGACCAGCTAACGAGGGTGGACATTATATGCACTATGCCTCTGTAGATGACTTTCTTACAGATTGGTTCTACTTACTACGTTCAGGAGGTAGCTACAAGGTTTCAGGAGCCAAAACCTTCAGCGAGGCCGTCAAGGGCATGTTTAAGGTTGGTGGCGCCACCTACGACTACGCTGCTAGTGGCTATGATAGCTACATTGTAGGGATGGCAAGCCGTTTCAAAGCCATTGAGGCTGAAAATGGTAGCTTGACCAAGTATGACCTTATCCCTGACAGTCCTAGCAGTTTGCAACCTGACAAAATCAACATCACCATTGAGGGGATTGAAATCTCAATCAACGGTGTCACTTATGAACTGACTAAAAAGCCAGTTTAAGCACTAGATATGATAAGATGATTAAAGCCCTTTGGAGAAATCCAGAGGGCTTTTTTGTGTGTTCTCAAGATAGGCTCAAGATACAGTAGAGATAGTAGAATACAGTAAGATACAGTAGCCATTATTGACAAAATGCCCATTTTGCTAATAATTGTGTCAGGTTTTGATTTTTTTATTGTCAAAATCGCCTTTTTGTCAATAATTGCGAATAGTTAGGTAAGGAGGACATCAGATGTTGTGTTATGAAGAACTAAGGGAAGCTGTGGATAACGGCTATATTATAGGAGACACGCTCAACGTGGTAAGAAAGAACGGCAAGGTCTTTGATTATGTTTTACCCGGCGAGCCAGTCAAACCAGAAGAAGTTGTTACTATTGAAATGGTGTCTGATGTATTAGCAGAATTACAAAGTTTCTAACCGCTAATTCAGATTTCAGGTCGAGTGGGTCGCAGTAAAGAGCGTCCAACTGGAGAGTTAATCTTTTTCCACGATGGGATAACAGTACACATCAACCGCGCGACAACAGAAATAAAAGAGATGAATAAAAAAGGGGGACTAGCATGACTTGCTTGCTATGCCGTCAAGACCTAGACCAGTCAACGACTTTCTGGGCTATCCTGTGCCTCTACCAAGACAGGCAGCTGATTTGCCAGTCTTGCAGGGAGCAGTTTGTCCGTATCGGGGCATCCCATTGTCCGACTTGTTACAAGGAGCTGACCAACGGAAGCTGTGCGGATTGTCTTTATTGGCAAGAGCGTGGGGTTAACATCAATCATTTTGCGCTTTACCGTTACAACGAGGCGATGAAGAGTTACTTTTCTCTCTATAAGTTTTTTGGTGACTATGTGTTAGCTCAGCTATTTGCCAAAGACGTCAAAGAAGCCTTGAAACCTTACCGTGATTATCAGGTCGTGCCTGTTCCAGTCAGTCCCCAAACGCGAGAAGAGCGGGGCTTCAATCAAGTCGAGGGTCTCCTTGAGGCGGCTGGGGTAAGTTATCACAACATCTTGGCAAAGGGTGAAGGTCTTAAACAATCAAGCAAGAGCCGCAAGGAACGTTTGGAGAGTCAGCCAAAATATGAGTTGTTGGTTGGATGCAATCTGTCTAAAAAAATTATTTTGGTCGATGATATTTACACAACTGGGGCTACAATCGCAGTCATTACAAGGCTTTTACTTGAAAATGGGGTGGAAGAAGTGAAAACTTTTTCACTAGCAAGGTAGAAAACGGTTGCATTTTCTTTTGACGTGTGCTATAATAAAAATAAAGAAAGACGCCTAGCGTTTAGAAAAGAGGAATCTATATGATTAAATTTAGTATTCGTGGTGAAAACATCGAAGTCACCGAAGCCTTGCGTGATTATGTTGAAACCAAGGTTGCCAAGATAGAGAAATATTTCCATGAAGATCAAGACTTGGATGCTCGTGTTAACCTCAAAGTCTACCGCGAAAAAACAGCAAAAGTGGAAGTGACCATTCCTCTCGGCAATCTGACCCTTCGTGCTGAAGATGTCTCTCAGGATATGTACGGCTCTATTGACCTTGTTGTGGATAAAATTGAACGTCAGATTCGTAAAAACAAGACAAAAATTGCCCGCAAACACCGTGAAAAATTACCAACAGCCCAAGTCTTTGCACCTGAATTCGAAGAGACTGCCGATGATGACTTGTTGCCAATTAACGTGGTTCGGACCAAAAACCTCACACCGTATGAGATGGATATTGATGAAGCCCTCCTTCAAATGGACTTGCTCGGTCATGACTTCTTTGTCTTTACTGATACCGAAGACAAGAGAACCAATATTCTCTACCGTCGTGAAGAAGGTGGTGTAGGTCTCCTACGGATTAACTAATAAGCTCCTTTCATTTTTCTAGGCGCGTGGATTGCGCCTAGTTTTTTTGTTTTTGGCATTTTTAGACAAAAGCTGTTATAATGGTGGTAGGACTAGAAAAACACCGCTAAGTCACCTGATTTCGATGAGGTGTTAATTTAACTCTGTCGGCTTAAACAGTCTTAAGCTAACTGGTTGAGCAAGCAAAGCTGGCTACAGCTGTCAGGATTTTTCAGCTGATAGTTTTAGCCTGTTGTGGGGAAAGTCGTTTTGCAACTCATGATTTCTCTCCTTCAGGGTCAATTACTCAACCCAAGTTTATGGAAGCTAAAGTGCTCGTGAATGGATAGGGAAAACTCTAGAGCTTACAAAATTAGTCAAGAGTTTTCCACTTCACTTTACTTAATGACAGAAAATAAAGAGCCTAGACATCTTGTCCCAGGCTCAATGCTAAGAAATGATATGAAGCAATGAAGATAAAAAAAAGACTTTTACTAAATTATTCTATTTTTGTCCCTTACCTGATTTTGTCAGTGCTTGGTTTGATTGTGGTTTACTCGTCAACCAGTGCGGATTTGGTCTATTGGGAGGCATCTCCCTTTGCACTCGTTCGGAACCAGACCATTTTTTGGCTGGTTAGTCTCGCTGCGATTTGGTTTATTTACCACTTGCGCTTAAAATTTTTGAGAAATTCTCATCTTCTCTTTCTTGCTGTTTTAGTCGAACTGGTACTTTTAGTATTGACTTTGTTTTCAGGGGAAGAAACTAATGGTGCTAATGGCTGGTTGCAATTTGCTGGTAAAAGTATTCAGGCTGCTGAATATCTCAAACTTATCGTGGTCTGGTTGCTGGCGTTCGCTTTTGCCAAGCGACAAAAATCAATTACTAATTATGATTACAGGGCTCTTACTCGTGATACGATTTTACCGAGGCACTTTTTTGACTGGCGGACTTATCTGTTGATATTGATTGCCTTGGTTGTTGTCCAACCAGACCTTGGAAATGCGACCATTATTGTGTTGACGTCAGTTATCATGTATGTCCTCAGTGGGATAGCTCACCGCTGGTTTACAGGTTTATTGGGCTTGATTGCAACAGCCTCGACGGTCTTTTTAGGCTTAATCGGGCTGATAGGGGTGGAGCTGGTCGCAAAAATCCCGCTATTTGGTCACGTGGCCAAGCGATTTGCAGCCTTTTTCAACCCTTTCAAAGATTTGACAGACTCAGGCTTGCAGATGGCGCATTCCTACTACGCCATGTCTAATGGTGGCTGGTTTGGTCGTGGCTTAGGAAATTCTATTGAAAAAAATGGCTACTTACCTGAAGCGCACACCGACTTTGTCTTTTCCATCGTCATTGAGGAATTTGGCTTAATCGGTGCTGGTCTGATTTTAGCTTTAGTGTTTTTCCTAATTTTACGAATACTCAATGTTGGTCTAAAAGCAAAAGATGACTTTAACAGTATGCTGGCTTTGGGTATCGGGGCGATGTTGCTGGTGCAGGTCTTTGTCAATGTCGGCGGTATCTCTGGCTTAATTCCATCAACAGGAGTGACCTTCCCTTTTCTCTCGCAAGGAGGCAATAGTTTGTTAACGATTTCTGTTGCCATTGGTATTGTGCTCAATATCGATGCCAATGAAAAACGAGCCAGTATCCTAAGAGAGTTAAATCAGCAGTAAAATTCGCTACGGCGAATTTTTTTGTAACCAACAGAACTTCTTATTTGTTATCTTAGTGAAGAGGAGCTAGCGAAGGATCGAAGGATTGCCAGAAATTAAAACCTAGCGCTACTTGATGTTAGAGCTCGCATCAGTAGAGATAAATCTGGTAAATCATGTAGCTACTTTCAACCATCAGGAAGGAGGTGAGCCTATCCGCTTAGATGATTATGAAGAAGCTATTCTTGTGATTGCACAAGAAATTAGCTTTTATCTCCAAAAATCAGGTGCCAGCCAGGCAGACAGTCAGGACATTGCCCAAGACGTTTTGGTTAAAATCCTTGAGACGGACATTGTTCTGCCTTATGACAAGCTACGGGCTTGGTTGTACCGCTCAGCTATTCGCACCTATATCGATAAATACCGTAGAGATAAGCGCTATCATGAGATCTTGCAGACCGAGTTTTTTAAGCCCGACCAGCTGACCGTCTATGATGGAGAAGACTATGATTACCTTTATCAGGCCATATCTAGCCTACCAGAGAAGTTTGGACTGGTGCTTGATGCTTATTATTTTCAGGATTTGTCCGTCAAGGAAACGGCTCATCTACTGGGTATCAGTCAAGCACAGGTCAAGGTTTCCCTTTACCGTGCCAGAAAGGCCCTAAGGGTTCACTTAGAAGCTCAAGGACTTGATGGTAGCCTCCTTAACTTACCCCATTAACGAAAGGAAATATCATGAAAACATTTGAAATTATTACTAAGAAAAATAAACGCAAACACCTGCTAAAAACGGCAGTTTTAGCGACATTAGGCAGTAGCGCTGCCCTTCTAGCACTTAACTTTGGACTTAGCGAATTAACTGCTCGAAATGGTCAGCACGTTCGTGACTACTATCAGCTCATGGCAGAAGTCAGCCAGCCTAACATTGACTATAAAACCGCTTATTTTAACCCAACCTCCCAGTACACAGGGACCTTTCATGTCGACCAGACTAAGGATATTGCAGGGATAGAAGTGCCCTATGAGACCTTGGAACTTCCTTACAGCCTTAGACCCTTGTTCGGGGGGCAATCGTCTGGTGGCTATTCAGATAAAAAAGGCACTGCCACCTACACTTATGGCGGAGGTTACAAGATGCCTCATTTCTTTAACACTGCTTACCAGTATAAGGGAGAAAGCTATCACCAACTGACTCAGGACATCAGTTTGCTTCCTCAGATGAGCGGTCAGGCTGTTGAGATGGCGGTCACCTTTGATAAGCCTTATACTTTTGAGGAAATAGCAGAGCTGGTTCCTAATAACCTCAAAATCAACTGGTATTGGATCGGCACCCAGTCTAATAATGATACCGCAGGACTAAACCGTGATTTGTTTGGGTTTGAAGGCGACCCCGATACGCCTAGCTCTTATCAACAGCAACAAGAGGATGAGAAGAATACTAAAGGCATGACGGCAGAAGAGATTGAGACCTACTACAAGGACCGTGTCGGTCAAAAAACCACTTCAGCTCGAGAAGGCTTTGCCAACAGTTATAGTTTCTTTGTCGCCTATCTTAACCAAGTTCTCAATAAAGGTTGGCTAGGGTCAACCTATGGCGGACCTGACGGTGAGCAGATGAGTACATCGAAAGACGTAGAGACTTACCTCAAGGCAAATCCAGATGCTCAAACAGCTAAATTTGCAGGTGTCATCCTAACTGGTCGAGCAGAAAACTTTTCCTCCCTTGAGAAAGCTGACTGGATTTTTGGCTCAAACATCGGTCACCATGTTCAAATTCAACCTTACCATACGCTTGATGTAGAATAATTTCGGAAAAGAACACAAAACACTTGCAATTTCTAGCTAATCTGGTAGAATAGTAAAGTAAGGTTAGACTGTATTGCCTACGGTCTATCTATAAAATATATTTTATATGGAGGCTTTTCCTACAATGGCAAAAGAAAAATACGATCGTAGCAAACCCCACGTTAACGTCGGTACTATCGGACACGTTGACCACGGTAAAACTACTTTGACTGCAGCTATCACAACTGTATTGGCACGTCGCTTGCCGTCATCAGTTAACCAACCAAAAGACTATGCGTCTATCGATGCTGCTCCAGAAGAGCGCGAGCGCGGTATCACTATCAACACTGCACACGTTGAGTACGAAACTGAATCACGCCACTACGCTCACATCGACGCTCCAGGACACGCGGACTACGTTAAAAACATGATCACTGGTGCTGCTCAGATGGATGGTGCGATCCTCGTAGTAGCTTCTACTGATGGTCCTATGCCACAAACTCGTGAGCACATCTTGCTTTCTCGTCAGGTAGGTGTTAAACACCTTATCGTTTTCATGAACAAGATTGACCTTGTTGATGACGAAGAGCTTCTTGAGTTGGTTGAAATGGAAATCCGTGACCTTCTTTCAGAATACGACTTCCCAGGTGATGATCTTCCAGTTATCCAAGGTTCAGCTCTTAAAGCCCTTGAAGGTGATGAGAAGTACGAAGACATCGTTATGGAATTGATGGCTACAGTTGACAGCTACATTCCAGAACCAGAGCGTGACACTGACAAGCCACTCTTGTTGCCAGTTGAGGACGTGTTCTCAATCACTGGTCGTGGTACAGTAGCTTCAGGTCGTATCGACCGTGGTACTGTTCGTGTCAACGACGAAATCGAAATCGTTGGTATCACTGAAGAAACTCGTAAAGCTATCGTAACAGGTGTTGAAATGTTCCGTAAGCAACTTGACGAAGGTCTTGCTGGTGATAACGTTGGTATCCTTCTTCGTGGTGTACAACGTGATGAAATCGAGCGTGGACAAGTTATCGCTAAACCAGGATCAATCAAGCCACACACTAAATTCAAAGGTGAGGTTTATATCCTTACTAAAGAAGAAGGTGGTCGTCATACACCATTCTTCAACAACTACCGTCCACAGTTCTACTTCCGTACAACTGACGTGACAGGTTCAATCGAATTGCCTGCTGGTACTGAAATGGTAATGCCTGGTGATAACGTGACAATCGACGTTGAGTTGATCCACCCAATCGCCGTTGAGCAAGGTACTACATTCTCTATCCGTGAGGGTGGCCGTACTGTTGGTTCAGGTATCGTTTCTTCAATCGAAGCCTAATCGATTTGCGAATAAATTAAGTCAGACCTTGAAAAAGACCCAAATGGGTCTTTTTCTTGTCTATTACCTCACAAAAAACTTTCTTGCTTGAGAGAAATATGGTAAAATAGAAGGGTAATATTCTGTGAAAAATGATTAGAACATCTCATGGAATAAAGAAAAATAAGAAAGAGGTATGTGACATGTCACGTAAACCCATTATCGCCGGAAACTGGAAGATGAACAAGGTGCCTGCAGAAGCGCGCGAATTTATCTCACAAGTTGAGTTGGCTATCCCATCAAACAACCTGGTTGATGCTGTTATCGGTGCGCCAGCTATTTTCCTTGAAGGGATGAAAAAAGGCTTAAGCAAAGCTAACTCTCAGTTGCAAGTTGCTGCGCAAAACTGTCATTT
The DNA here is from genome assembly GCF_041807725.1 of Streptococcus sp. E17BB. NCBI lineage: Bacteria > Bacillati > Bacillota > Bacilli > Lactobacillales > Streptococcaceae > Streptococcus > Streptococcus sp. E17BB. The sequence continues at coordinate 18,764 of NZ_JBGTZC010000013.1, read as the reverse complement.
TGAGGATGCTGGTGCCTTTACTGGTGAAAATAGCCCGAAAACTATCGCTGCTCTCGGTGTTGAGTATGTCATTATTGGTCACTCTGAGCGTCGTGATTACTTCCATGAGACAGATGAGGACATCAACAAAAAAGCGCATGCTATTTTCCGTAATGGTATGACCCCAATCATCTGCTGTGGTGAGAGCCTTGAGACTTATGAATCAGGTCAGGCAGTTGACTTTGTCGGTGCTCAAGTATCAGCGGCGCTCAAAGGCTTGTCAGCTGAACAAGTAGCTTCACTCGTTATTGCCTACGAGCCAATCTGGGCAATCGGTACAGGTAAATCAGCAACCAAAGATGATGCGCAAAACATGTGTAAAGCCGTTCGTGATGTGGTTGCTCGTGACTTTGGTCAAGAAGTTGCTGACAAAGTTCGTGTGCAATACGGTGGTTCTGTTAACCCAGCTAACATCGCAGAGTACATGGCTTGTCCAGATGTCGACGGTGCCCTTGTTGGTGGTGCATCGCTTGAACCAGCTAGCTTCTTGGCGCTTCTTGAAGCAGTGAAATAATCTGAAAAACTCTGGGCATGTCGTCCAGAGTTTTCTGATATCAGTTATTCTTTACCTAACACCCTAACACCCAAGTTTTGATCGCATGAGCGACGCCACTCTCATCGTTGGAGAGGGTGATGTGCTTAGCGATTTTTTTGAGTTCAGGATTACCGTTTGCCATGACAACAGGGACAGCAACCACTTCCAGCATGGATCGGTCATTTTCTTCGTCACCGATAGCCATCGTCTGGCTCATGTCAATGCCTAGCTTGTTTGCTAGATGCTTGATGGCATTGCCCTTGCTGCCTGCTTTATTGACAATTTCTAGGTAAAAGGGTTGAGATTTGACAAGGCCGAAACGGTCATGATAGTCAGCTGGGATTCTCGCAATGGCCTCATCTAAGATTTCTGGCTCATCGATGAACATGATTTTAACGATTTCTTTGTCTGCCATTTCTTCTGGTGTGCGATAAAAAACAGGCATGGAAACTAGCTGAGCCTCGTGGACAGTGTATTTGCCGATGTTACGATTGGCAGTATAGATGCCATCCTTAGTGATGGCATGCATGTGAACACCTAGTTTACGCGCCAGCAATTCAATATCCAAGTAATCGTCGTAGCTGACGGTCTCCTTGACCAATTCCTGACCAGAAGAGGTGTCTTGTACTAGACCGCCGTTAAAGGTAATAACATAGTCCCCCTCGTCTTGTAGGTTGAGATCGGACAGCAGTTCTGTCACCCCAGCAATTGGGCGCCCAGTTGTGATCACAATCTTGACACCGGCCGCTTTGGCTTCTTGCACTGCCTGGTAGACTTGAGGGGTAACGGTGCGGTTGCTGGTCAGTAAGGTGCCGTCAATGTCGACTGCAACGAGTTTGATGGTCATAATTTCTCCTTCATAAATAGTAAGAAGGCTGAGGAAGAACCTCAGACTTGGCGAATAGGAATAGAAATTTCAATGAGTTTATCCATGTGAACAGTTTTGACTAACTCCATCATCGCTTTGTTAGGGTGGATTTTACGCTTAAAGAAAAATTCTCGAATTTTATCTAACTCGGCTGACTTGATGGCACGATATTTGTTGGTGATGAGAAGCTCGTAGTGTGTTGGTGCTTCTGAGAAAACCACATCGGTGTTGCCTGCCGAATAAACCTCTACCAAAAAGGCATCGGTATATTTGAGTTGATTCTTGACCAATTCAGGATGGCTACCGGTCACATTAATCAGCCGCATGGGCATATCCTCTTTTCATTTAGGATTCCTTTTTTATTATATCACGAAAGGTCTTAAAAAGGACAAAAATGCCTTAAATTTAATTATTTTTTTGCCACTGCTCAATACCCCAGCGATGGCTACCTCGCTTGAGCTTGGTTTTGGCCTCCTCAATTGGAAACCAAGCTAGCGTATTAAAGTCTTCCAAGGGTTTGCTGACCTCTGAAAAAGACTCTACTGCATAGAGATAGGCGGGATGATAGTAGTGAGTGTCTCTGTGTCGAGAGTAGAAGTACTCATCTGCCTGACCAAGGTCTTGCCCTAGACGAGCTGAGAACCCAAGTTCTTCAAGCAATTCACGCTCTAGAGCCATCTGATGGTTTTCTCCCGCTTCAATCTCGCCACCAGGCAGAAACCAAGCCCCGTTAGGTGCCTGAACGAGGATGAGATGGGTCTTTTCCTCATTTGGGATAATCGCATAGACACCGTAGCGATTTTGGTATGTGGCACTAGCCACCTTATCGCCAAAAGTTGGGATGTTTGTCATCTGATGTTCTCCTGTTTTTATAGCCATTATAACACGATTTAAGCAGAATTGCTTTACTCAAGTTCAAAAACCACCAGACTTTAACGTTTGGCGGTTCTTATCTTATTCAGCAGTTTCTGTTGTCGGTTCAGCAACGGCCTTCACCGCTTTTATAGTGATATCCCCTTTACTGTTGAGCACTGCCCTGAGGTGTTTCTCAGTTGGGTGCTCTAGATAAAAGTCAGTGATGGCATCCTCGATATGGTCTTGGATGGTTCGGCGTAATGGCCGAGCGCCCATCTTTGGATCGTAGCCTAAATCGACCAGTTTCTCCTTGACCTTGTCAGTGATGTCTAGCTGAATGTCATTCCGTGCTAAGCATTCCTTAACGGTTGCCAACATCAGGTCAACGATTCTGAGGAGATTGTCCTTGCTAAGGGACTGGAATTCGATGATACCGTCAAATCGGTTCATGAATTCTGGACTGAAAAAGTTCCCCAACTGACCAAGGACAGATTGGCTCCGCCCTTCGCGCGCAGCACCAAAACCAACAGAAGCCTCAACTTTACCTGTGCCAGCGTTTGAGGTCATGATGATGATGGTATCCTTGAAACTAACGGTCCGTCCTTGCCCATCGGTTAAACGTCCATCGTCTAATACCTGTAAGAACATGTGCATGACGTCTGGATGAGCCTTTTCGACCTCATCAAGGAGAATGAGAGAGTAGGGGTTGCGACGGACTTTTTCCGTCAGTTGCCCAGCCTCCTCATAGCCGACATAGCCTGGAGGGGCTCCGACGAGCTTGGCGACTGCGTGTTTTTCCATATACTCACTCATGTCAAAGCGAATCATGCTATCAGCTGAGCCAAAGAGTTCGATAGCTAGTTGTTTGGACAGCTCGGTCTTGCCGACACCGGTAGGTCCGACAAAGAGGAAGGAGCCGATGGGACGGTTTGGGGAGCCCAGACCAACGCGATTCCGACGGATAGCCTTGGCAATCTTATCCACAGCATCGTCCTGACCGATGACCACACTTTTGAGGTCGCTAGCGAGATTAACCAGTTGGGTTTGCTCTTTTTCCTTGAGGTCACCAACAGGAATATTGGTTTTTTGCTCGATGATGCTTTCGATGACTTTTTCAGTAATGATTGGCGTGTCTTGTTCATCCAGTTTTTGTTGCTGAAGTTCTTTATACTTGGCAATCTGGTCACGGAAGTAAGCCGCACGTTCATAGTCCTCATCCCTCGTCGCCTGAGCCTTGAGGTTTTCAGCCTCAATCAGGCGCTTATCAATGTCTTTAGGATCGATAAATTTGAGGGTCAAGTTGAGCTTAGAACCTGCCTCATCTAAAAGGTCAATAGCCTTGTCAGGTAAGAAGCGGTCTTGAATGTAACGATTAGACAGGACAGCCGCCGCTTCAATGGCCTCATCTGTGTAGCGGACATGGTGATAGTCTTCGTATTTTTTCTGAATGCCCTTGAGGATAATTAAGGTTTCCTCAACGCTTGGCTCATCGACCTTAACCGGCTGCATCCGGCGCTCTAGGGCAGCATCTTTTTCAATCACGCGGTATTCATTGAGCGTTGTTGCACCGACCAGCTGGAGCTCACCGCGTGCCAGAGCTGGTTTCAAAATATTACCAGCATCCATGTTGCCATCGCCAGCAGCACCAGCACCAACAATTTCATGGATTTCGTCGATGAAGAGAATCACATCATCACGGTTGCGGAGTTCGTCCATGAGTTTTTGCATGCGTTCTTCAAATTGCCCACGGATACCTGTCCCTTGCACCAAGCTGACGACATCAAGTCGGATGACTTGTTTGCCTTGAAGTTTTTGGGGAACAGAACCATCGATGATTTTCTGAGCTAGTCCTTCAACCACAGCGGTTTTTCCGACCCCAGGCTCACCGATGAGAACAGGATTGTTCTTGGTACGACGATTGAGAATCTCAATCACACGGATGATTTCCTCGTCACGCCCAATCACAGGGTCAATCCCACCTCGTCGAGCAATATCAGTGATATTGGTGCCAAATTCTTCCAATAAACCTTTGGCTTGCTCCTGTTGTGGAGACTGACCAGGGTGATTTGGTCGGCGATTGTTACCGTTATTGCCGCCACGCCCTCCAGATTGGGTTGGTGGCGTATTGGGAAGATTGCCACTAAAGGCGCGGAAGTTGTTCAAATCAGAGAAGAAGTCATCAAAGAAGGGATCAAGACCCTGCGCTAAGTTCCGAGGGCGATCATCACCTTGTTTAGGTTCAGACTTGATAATTTTATAGCAGTTTTGGCAGAGATCAATCTGCCCCTGCTTGCCATTCATGTTGGTATAGAGATGAATGGTCGCGTCGTTTAATTTACAATTGTGACACAACATAAAAACCTCCTAATCAATTGACCAATTCGATAAAGGTCAGTATTGGTCAAAGTTTATAAGTCTATTATAGCACGATTTTATAAAAAAGCAAAAATAAAGCACGTCTTTCTTACAAATTTTACTAATATGGGTGCATTAGGACTGTTTATAGACAAAAGCTCCCCTTACTTAAGAAGAGGAGCTTTGGTATTAACCTGTTTATTTGCTAAACAAACCTTTGGCTTTATCAATGAGACCCGCACCTTTATCTGTATCAAGTCCCAGGTCTTTGGCCTTATCAAGTACACCATCAAGACCTTTACTCAAATCCAGACCGTCAAGCAAACCTTTTGCTTGCTCGAGATAGTCACCGAGGCTATCTTTGTTTTCATTGATAAATTCTTTTGCAGCATTGATGTCGCCTTTAGCGATGAGCTCTTTGATTTTTTCGAGCAATTCAGTTGTGTTCATTGTTGTCCTCTTTCTTTTTGTTGTTTTTATTACACCATAAATTCTAGCATAAAGCAAGTCGCTTGTTTGGGAATATGAATCTGATCGCAATGTCTGAGCTGTCCTGTTTCTGAGTTAATCGCAAAGCTAGTTGCTTGAGTACCGTTTTGATCAATCAAAATAAGGAATGAACAAGCTGGTGTCACCGTTAAACTCAGCGCTTCTTGGTTAATAGAGATGGGAGCGAGTTTTTGTAAGGACCCGTCACCTAGAATCTCGAAAACACTCAAGTAAGGACAAGTTGGACGAGTGTGATAGAGATGGGCAGCAGTTGCTCCGACAGATGGGGCGAGGAGAGAAGTCGAATGGATTGATGAATCAGTTTGGCTAGTGTGGTACTCAAAAGCACCGTAACCATCATAAAATAATGTATGGATGATCTGGTGTTCACTGATCAAATAGCAGACTTTGGTCGCTTGGTGAAAAATCAGTTGATAAGGGATGCGCTCGTCAGGACTGCTGAATTGATTAACGAAACTCAGTCTATCGTTTGCTACCTCATAGATGAGTAATCTCTGGCGATGTTTGTCACCAATGGCCAGAAGTTTATCTGGTGTGAGGGTGATAAAGGTTGGGTCAACATCATCTAGAGGTAAGCTACCCAAGGGTTTCAGCTCTTTTTCAGTCGTGATGGCATAAGCTGATAAAAGTTTGCCTTTGTCAGTTAGAGTGTAGGCAATATGCCTATCGGCATCATAGCAGAGCTGATCAGCTTGATTAGTAGGTTGAAGTTCTGAGAGGAGCTGCTCATCTTTTGGTAAAAAAACAAGCTGGTCTTGCCCGTCAAGGTGGGTCAGGGCTAGAAATTTTCCATCTCCTTCAGGGATAACTGCCTTCAGTTGCGTTCTAATCAAAGGTTTTAACTCTCCAAATCGACCGTTTTGTTCATCAAAGGAACAATAGTAAACGAATTGCTCTTCTTCCTGATATGATTGATTGGACCAAATAGTTTGTAAGTGTTTTCTCATAGTAAAATTATATCATATCTATCAGTCGAGAACAACAGAACGGTAAAATTCAGCTAATTCCATCAGAACATGCTATAATAAAGAGAAACTAAGATGAAAGAGAGCTGTTATGGTAAAATTAGCAACTATTTGTTATATTGACAACGGCAAAGAACTCTTACTCATGCACCGCAATAAAAAGCCCAATGATGTTCACGAGGGCAAATGGATTAGTGTTGGAGGTAAGTTAGAAAAAGGGGAAAGTCCAGAAGATTGTGCCATTCGTGAAATCTATGAAGAAACTGGTTTGGTTGTCAAAGAGATGAAGCTGGCTGGTCTAATCACATTTCCAGAGTTCACACCAGGTCACGACTGGTATACTTATGTATTTAGGGTTACAGCTGTTGATGGCGAATTGGTTGAGGACTGTGTTGAAGGCACCTTAGAATGGGTCCCCTACGACCAGGTGCTAACCAAACCAACTTGGGAAGGAGACTATGAGATGTTCCAATGGATTATCGACAATCGCCCCTTCTTTTCAGCCAAGTTGACTTATGACAACGAACAGTTAGTTGGCAAAGAAGTCACTTTTTATGGTGATAATGAGCCAAGATAGAGAAAGGAGTTATGATGAAGTCTGATAAACAATCGTTTACCCTCAGTTGGTTTTTCAAGTGGTTTTTGAACCGTAAGAGTGTGACCATTCTTTTAGTCAGCCTCTTGTTTTTTCTGAATTTATTGGTTTTCACCAAAATTAGTTTTTTATTTGAGCCGGTTATTGGCTTTTTGACCATTGTCATGTTGCCGCTGGTGATTTCTGCTCTGATTTACTATTTGCTGGATCCGATTGTCTTGTGGTTAGAAAAGCAGGGACTATCGAAAGTTTGGGCAATTACCATCACCTTTATCGGTGTGATTATCTTAATGATTTTAGGTATTGCTAGTATCATTCCGATGATCCAGACACAGTTGGGCGCTTTTTTCAGTAATTTACCGAGCTATATTGAAACCGTTGAGAGTCAGGTGACCAGTCTGTTACAAGACAATCGTTTTGAAGCCTTACGACCTCAACTAGCAGATATCGTTGACACCGTCGGTCAAAAAGCTATTGAGTATGTCCAGACCTTCTCAAAGAATGCTGTCGACTGGGCCAGCAATTTTGCTTCTGCAATTGCTAAAGTAACGGTTGCTGTCCTCATTGCACCATTTATCATTTTTTACCTCTTGCGTGATGGCAAGCAACTAAAAGACAAGATTGCCGCTTTTTTACCGACAAAGATGCGGCAACCAGCTCGCCGTGTTCTGTCGGATATTAACAAACAGTTGGCGGGTTATGTACAAGGGCAAGTAACGGTTGCCATCGTTGTTGGTCTGATGTTTTCAGTCATGTTTAGCCTTATCGGGTTACCTTATGCCATCACCTTTGGGATTCTAGCTGGCATACTTAATATGATTCCTTATCTAGGGAGTTTCCTAGCCATGGTTCCTGTTGTGATTCTTGGTTTGGTTGAAGGCCCCTTTATGCTGATAAAAGTGCTTCTGGTTTTTGTGATTGAGCAAACCATTGAGGGGCGCTTTGTGACACCTTTGGTCTTGGGGAATAAGCTGAGCATCCATCCGATCACCATTCTTTTCGTGTTGTTAACAGCAGGGTCTATGTTTGGTCTTTGGGGTGTGTTGCTTGGGATTCCGCTCTATGCTTCCGTTAAGGTAATACTCACTGAGGTGTTCAACTGGTACAAGATTGTTAGTGGGCTTTATCAGGAAGAGGTAACAGATGACCAATAGTGAAAAAATGATTGCCTGTCTAGATCAGCAGGACTTGCGTAAAGCAGATAAGTATTTTCAACGTGCCTTGGCAGATGACAGTGACGATGTGCTGCTAGAGTTGGGTGAGTATCTAGAAGCGATAGGGTTTTATCCACAGGCCAGACAGGTTTATGAGCAGTTATCAGAACAATACCCACATGTTAACTTGAGCCTAGCCCAGATTGCCTACGAAGATGGGGATAAAGTTCTGGCCTTTGACTACCTCACTCGTATAGAGGAAGATAGTGACGACTATATCAGTGCTTTGCTAGTTCTGGCAGACCTCTATGACAGCGAAGGGCTAACGGATGTGGCAAGGGACAAGCTTGTCTTGGCTAGTCAATTAACTGATGAGCCCTTGGTGATTTTTGGCTTGGCAGAGCTAGAATTTGCACTTGAAGATTACAGCTCTGCGATTTCCCATTACGCTAAACTTGATAATCGCCTCTTGTTAGAACAGACAGGGATTTCGACTTATGAACGAATCGGTCGTTCCTATGCCAGTTTGGGACAGTTTGAGGCGGCGATTGAGTTTTTGGAAAAGGCTTTGGAGATTGAATACGATGGGCAGACCAATCTTGAGCTGGCAACGCTTTATTACGAGACTAATCACACGCAAAGAGCCTGTCTTTTATTCAAGCAATTAGAAACCCTTAGCCCAGAGATAGAAGGCTACGAATACCCCTATGCACTCTCTTTAGAAGCAGAAGATCAATTTTCTGAGGCGCTTAGACTGGTGCAACAAGCCCTGCGTAAAAACGCTTTTGACACACAGCTTTTACTTTTAGCATCGCAATTGTCTTATGAGTTAGCAGACGCGGTGCAGTCTGAAACTTACCTCAAAGAGGTGCTGGCTCTTGATGAGGACAATGAGGAGGCAAAACTCCGCTTATCAAATCTTTATTTGGAGCAGGAAAGGCATGAAGAGGTTATTGGCTTAGGCTTAGAGATAAGTGACCACCCATTGACCTTATGGCAGTTAGCACAAGCCTATGTGGCTTTAGATCGAGAAGATGAGGCTTTGGTGCTTTATGACCAGACTTTTGCTGATCTTTCTGATAATCCAGATTTTCTCTTGGCTTATGCTTATCTTTTACGTCGTCTAGGAGACTTGGAAAAAGCTAAAACAATCTTGCAGACTTACCTTAGGTTGATTCCTGATGATTTGGCAGTTGAGGAGTTGTTGAGCGATTTGTCCTACGGAGACTAGGAAAATTTGCTGGTGACTGGACTAAAAATATTTCACAAATGAGCATATTCTTTTTCTTATTGGCCATATTTCGCTATAATAGAATCGAAAAGAGGAAGAGTATGTATCAAGTTGTAGAGCTTTATGGGGCATTTGAACCCTGGTGGTTTTTAGATGATTGGAAAGATGATATTATCAAGGTTCAGCATTATGATACCTTTGATGAGGCCATGAGTGCTTTTAAAAAGCAATGGACCCATCTGCGGGTCAGTCACCCATTTTATAAGAGTCGAGCAAGTCTTTTGGCGGCTTTTTGGGATACCAAGCACCAAACGTGGTGTGATGATTGTGAAGAATCATTACAAGAATATCACTCCCTAGCCCTCTTAAAAAACTGGGAAGAGCTACCAGAAGACGAGCATCAACAGCAATTTGAACGCCGAAACGATCCCGTACGCCCTCTATCAGCATGTCAATTAAAAAAGATTGGTTAAGGCCAATCTTTTTTTGCTTGCTTACGAATAACTAGTCAGGAGGCCTTATGGTACAGGATATAGCAAAACGCCTCATTGAAGAGGGGAGAGAACGGCAAGCACAGGATATTTACCTGATTCCGAGACAAGATGATTACGATATTTTTATGAGGATCGGAGATGAGCGACAGTTTTTTGGACAAGAAAAAGCAGCTCTGATGGCGAGTGTCATTAGCCACTTTAAATTCGTCGCTGGGATGAATGTCGGAGAGAAACGTCGAAGTCAACTTGGTTCTTGTGATTATGATATTGGAGAGGGCAAAGTAGTTTCTCTACGATTGTCAAGTGTTGGTGATTATAGAGGTCTAGAAAGCCTAGTTATCCGCCTGCTCTTTGATGGTAAACAAGAGTTAGCTTATTGGTTTGATGGTCTGGAACAGGTTAAGTCTGTTGTCGGTCGTCGAGGGCTCTACCTCTTTGCAGGACCGGTTGGTTCTGGAAAAACAACGCTCATGCATCAGCTCGTCAGTGAAAAGTTCGCAGGGCAACAGGTTATTTCTATTGAAGACCCTGTCGAAATTAAGGAAGACCGTTTTTTACAGCTGCAACTTAATGAGAGCATTGGGATGACCTATGATAATTTGATAAAATTGTCACTACGCCACCGTCCAGATGTGCTCATTATCGGTGAAATCAGGGACACAGAGACCGCTCGAGCAGTGGTGAGGGCTAGTCTAACAGGCGCTGTTGTTTTATCAACTGTTCACGCTAAGAGTCTCTCAGGTGTCTATGAACGCCTGTTGGAGCTGGGGGTTAGTCCCCAGGAAATGAACAATTGCTTGGCTGGGGTTTGCTACCAACGCCTAATCGGGAAAGGAGGTTTAATTGACATTGCAACAGAAAACATTGCCAACCACGACCCAAGTCGTTGGAACCAGAAAATTGATGACTTGGTTAACCAAGGATATCTCACTGAGCAACAAGGACGGGTCGAAAAAATTATCACTTAGACAGCAAAAAAAGTTGATTCAGCTCTTTCACAACCTCTTATCTAGCGGGTTTACCTTGACCGAGATGGTTAATTTTTTAGAACGGAGCAGGTTACTAACGTCGGTGTATACTGACCAGATGCGGCAATCGCTACTGGAAGGAAAATCAATGGCCCAGTTGCTGGCTGATTTGGGATTTTCAGATGGTCTGGTGACCCAGCTGGCCTTAGCCGATGTCCACGGCAACACACAAAAGAGTCTAGCAGGATTGGAAGATTATCTGGAGCAAGTGCTCATCGTTCGTAAAAAACTCATCGAAGTAGCGACTTACCCACTCATGCTCCTGGCTTTTCTCGTCCTTATCATGTTGGGCTTAAAGAACTACCTCTTGCCACAGCTGGAGGGAGAAAACCTAGCGACAACACTGATCAACCATTTTCCTCTTATTTTTCTAGGGATAATGGCAGGGCTGGCGTTTAGCGGGCTACTGCTCAGCTATTTTGCCAAAAAAATAGACAAAATAAGTCTCTACAGCAAGTTATGTAAGATACCCTATCTGGGGCAGTTTATCAGCCTTTACCTGACCGCCTACTACGCCAGGGAATGGGGGAACCTTATCGGACAAGGATTGGATTTGGCGCAGGTGGTTCAGATCATGCAAGATCAAAAATCTCAGCTTTTTCAAGAGATTGGTCTGGATATGCAGCGGGCTTTATTAGCTGGACAAGCCTTTCATGACAAGGTTTTAAGCTATCCCTTTTTTAAGCGAGAATTGAGCTTGATGATAGCCTACGGTGAGGTAAAATCGCGCTTGGGTCAAGAACTTGAACTTTATGCTAAGGAAACTTGGAAGACTTTTTTTCACAAACTCAATCAAGCTAGTCAGCTGATTCAACCTCTGGTCTTTCTATTTGTTGCCCTAATGATTGTCATGATTTATGCGGCCATGCTCTTACCGATTTATCAAAATATGCCAAATTTTTAAGGAGAATATACCATGAAAAAATTATTGAAAACCATTCATAAAAAATCCGTTAAAGGATTTACATTAGTTGAAATGAAAGACACTAAAATTCTTTATATTTTCCATTTGATGACAATGTCCTCAGCTGTGACCTGAACCTTGTTAATAAGGGGTCTTACTATCTCCTTTTGTTGTTCGTAGTTCAGTCCTAGAATGTCATCAGTAGCTAATATTCGTCTCATGTGTTCTTTTTGGCTCTCTGCTTTTAGCGATGGGTCATTTTCTAATTCATCTTGAAGAGTGGCACGCATGGTTGTAAATTCATCAGATTGCTTTTGTAATTCTTCGAGTGTGATACGGTCGTCAATGTAGAGGTTGTTTAATCTACTAAGTTTTTTTGTTAGTTCATCTATTTGTTTTTGATAACTGGCACGGTCAATACGCTCAGTTTCAGGGTCAGAAAATAGTTCGTCTAGGTATGCCGTGTCATGTTGTAGCTTGCTGATTTCTTTTAGTACATATTTCTCTACCTCATCTTTCTCATAAGCTCCTGAGTGGCATTTTTCATTGTTGTTATAGACCGTAACCCCCTTTGTCTTTTTTGGATATCTCTGTTTGCACTCATACTTTATAAATCTAGTGCCATCTTTCCTGATCATGCCCATAACAATCTGTAATGGGGCGTTACAGTAACCACATTGAGCAATACCTGAGAGCATATATTTAGCCTGAAAGGGTCTAGGGTTGAATTTCTCAGCTGCTGTCCGTTGTCTTATTTTTAATTCATCTTGGACCTTATCAAAGACTTCTTTGGAGATAATTGGTTCATGGTTGCCCTTGTAGATTTCCCCTTTGTATTGGTTGTAACCGCAATAGACAGGATTGTCTAAAATCTGCCTTACAATGCGGTAGCTCCAGGCAGGCTTTTTTGGGTAGTTCTCATTGAGTGCGTCTCTGATTTTGGTGATGGATTTTCCGGATAAATACCAGTCATAGATATTGTTGACGGTTATAGCCTGCCATGCGTTGACTGTCATTTCTCCGGTCTCTTTGTGATAATCGTAACCAAAGGCAACTTTTGACCACATCATGGACTTGCCAGTCTTGGCTCGGCCTAACTTGCCTAACTGCATACGTTCCTTGATTTGCTCTCGCTCCAGTTGAGCAAATACTGCAAGCAAACCTATCATAGCCTTACCAAAAGGAGTAGAGGTATCAAAGTTTTCTTGTAGACTTAAAAATTCTATGCTGTTTTTGATAAAGATTTCCTCAATCAAGTAGAGGGTGTCTTTTTGACTACGGCTTAGGCGGTCCAGTTTATAGACAAGAACAGTATCAAACTTTTTCTTTTTGGCGTCCTTGACCAGTTGTTCCAGAGCTGGGCGGTGGGTATTTGAACCAGTAAAGCCCCCGTCGGTGTATATGTTATAGATTGCCCAATCCTTAATTTTACAGTAGGCGGTCAGCTTGTCTTTTTGTTCATCAATTGAATAGCCTTCTTCTGCTTGGTTTGTTGTTGATACTCTGACATAAATTGCCACTTTGTTTGCTGTAATCATTGAATTTGTACCTCTTTTTTGATAAAATGGGTACAAGAAAAGTCTTCAAAAGGTATGCCCTTTGAAATACTTTCTTGTGTCACAGCCCTACGCTCTCCTGTCGCCAAACGTGGAGCGTGGGGCTTTTTTATTTATATAGATTTTCTATTGACTGAACTCCAGTAGGAGTGAAAAAGTCTCTATATTCCATAATCTTGTCTTTACCTTCTTCTTTGAAAGTAGAGTAGTAACGATTGATGAAGTTTGTTTCTTCTTCATCTAGCCCTTGCACCATCTGTTCTAGAGAATTTGCCATTGATTGAGCGTCAAAATTAGGATTATTAGCATACATTCTTGAAAAGTTAGTGACTTCATTCAAGTTGTCTGCTATCTTTTTGACCGTATCAATGTATTCTTTAGGCTCAAGGGTAGTTTTGAGTGTCGGTTCTAGTTCTTCAATCTCAGACAATAATTGTTGAATTTTGTTTCCATTAGAAATTGTTTCAGAAACGGTTGCTTTTTCTTCAACAACAAAAGAAATATTTCCTTTGTCGTCTGTTGGTTTAAATAAAGTGAAGACCCCTTGGAAAATACCGATAACCATAGGAATACCAGTCCAACAGAATAGTAATGAGGTTATTCCCTTTTGTTTTTGTCCAGAATAGAAGTATTGAGCACCAAAGAAACCAAACATGATAGCTAAGAAACAATATACCCATTTATTACATGTGTGGGTTACTGTCTTAGATATTGAGGGAGTAGCAATATTTTGAACAGGAACTGATTTAACAGATGAAATTGATTTCTTGTTCTTACTCGTTGTTTTTAGCCCTTTTAATGGGTCAATAGTAGTTTTGTTATAGATTTTATTATAAACGGCTTTTTTAGGATTGGTAATCATCCCCATTCCTTTTTTGCCATATAGTGGATTAACTGAACGCTTTATAGAGCGTTTTAATTTTCCAGTAGTTCTAGCTTTAATACTTTTCTTTAAATTAGGTGTACGCAATCCAACCTTCATTCCTATCCCTCCCTATAAATATCCACGACTTCTCCAATGGTCCTGATGTTGTCATCTTCTGTCAGGTAGATTTCTTCATAGTTGTTGTTTAGACTTTGAAGATACCAAGAACCATCATAGTCACGTTTTAGCTTTTTGACAAAGTTTTTGCCGTTGACCTGGAAGATACCAATAGAATTGATATCCACTTGGTTTGTAACCTCAATGAATAGCAGGTCGTCGTTACAGATAAGTGGCTCCATACTATCGCCTACGACTTTTGCGATGGTGTCATACTTTTCAGGGACATTATCGGCACGGAGTTTGACTTCCATATAGAGGTTGTCCTCTTGGAAAGATCCGTGACCAGCAGCGACCAGCCCCTGAATATAGTCTGTGATGTATTCCTCATCATCTTCCTCCTCAATCTTTTTATCAAAGATCGGGAGAACCTTGTTCCCCTCTTGTTCTTCCAGCTGTTCAGAAGCAAAGTCAAGGACTTTTTCCTGTCTATCTTCTTCCAGCTGGTTGTAGATGGTCAGTAGTTGAGATTGTTCTTGCTGTTCTGATTTTTTTGTCTTAGCTTGAGAAAGTCCTAGAAGATAGTCGGAAGAGACTGAAAAAATTTCGGCTAATCTCTTTAGGTCACGACCTTTAGGAAAATTTTCGTTTTTCTCCCACTTAGAGACCGTTGTGTAGGTCTTCATACCCAATATTTCGGATAATTCGGTTTGGGTCATGTTCCTGTTTTCTCTAAGCTCTCGTATTCTGTCTCCTATTTGCATTGGTATCTAATCCCTTTTCTTGATTGATAAGTAAATTATATCAAAAACAAGATTATAAATCAACTGTATAAGAAAAAAGTTTTATATTTTTTAATAGAATGACTGATTTTCTAAAAAAACAGAAAATAAATCATAAAAAATAGTTGACAAGAGATTATAAATCATATAAAATAAAATCATCAAAAGCGAAAGGAGCATATCATGATTACTATTGCAGAGCTACGGGCAAAAAATAATAAGATGTCTCAGAGAGAACTTGCAAAAAAACTCGGTGTGACCCAAACTTCAATCAGTAACTGGGAGAAAGACCAGACTAAGATTGGTGGGGAACATTTAATAAATTTAGCTTTGCTATTCAATGTCTCCACAGACGATATTCTGGGTATTGAACATAATGCTGTCTAAAAATTTTACCCTTTATATGATTTTTAATCATATAGCTAGAAAGGAGATTGAACCTATGTATGTTATTTCAATCTATGTCATCAACAATGACAATCAAAGCGAGAGTTTTGGCATGATTGGCACAGGTTTCTGCCCGGCAGGAGAAACAGACTTAAAGGCTGAGTCATTTTCTACTAAAGAAGAAACCGTGTCCTATTTGAAATCTGCTGGGTATGAACCAGATGGTATCTATAACAATAGATGGCGAGCAACAATTCTGGATGGTGAACTTACCTCTATTTGCAAGATTTGGAAAGTTGTCTGATTTAGAAAGGAGACAGATGAACGAATTAACCTTACCAAATAACCTAGATCAGATTGAGTTAGAAATCAATCACCATAAGCAGATTGCAGGGCAGTCCATTTGGGAGATTGGCAGGCGACTAAACCACGTTAAGGAGCATGACCTAGTACATGGGCAGTTCATGGAGTGGCTTGAAAAAATTGAGGTTGACCATACGGCGGCCAAGAGAATGATGAAAATAGCTAATCAGCTTCCAAATAGTGCAACGTTGCACCATTTAGGCACATCAGCCCTCTACCTAATCGCTACGTTGCCTGACGAAGCTCAAGCAGAACAACTTGAACGGATTGAGCAAGGCGATAGCCCAACCGTTAGGGAGCTTCAAGAGGTCAAACGACAGCTCCAACTGCAAAAGCAAATTACCAGTGACCTGACAGACGAAAATAGCCGGCTAAAATCAGCTACGGTGGAGGTTAGGGAAGTAGTTAGGGAAATCATACCACCTGACTATTCCGAAGCTCTGGAACGCTCTGAGCGACTGTCGGAACGTGTTAAGGCGACAGATGAAAGGAATGCCTTTCTTGAGAACCAGCTCCAAGAGCTATATGCCCAGCGTGCAGAGGTAGATGAAAAATCTGCCAAGTATGATGAGCTGACCAAGGCTATCCAGCAATCACAAGGGGAACTAAATGCCACCCAGTCCAAGATTGGGAATTACAAAAACCTACTGTCGTTCCTCAGAAAAGGAAATGACATGCTACTACACATGGGAGGGCTTATCTATGTAGATGAAGAACGGATTATCAACTCAGACACTCAAATCCGCAAGGAATTTGAGCAACTACAACAGTCGGTCAATCGATTGGCTGATGACCTAAACAGAATGGTCAACGGCGACACTAACATTATTGAAGGAGTATTCAAATGACACAAGAACTTATTCAACAACCAACACAGAACCTGCCAGAGGGCATGACACAGGAAGACATCTTCATCCACCTTTTACAGGGGCAAAAGGAGCTTAAAAAAAGCCAAGAGGTCTTGGCTGGCGATGTTGACTATTTGAAGAACAGGCAACCCATCAATCCATCTGTCAGCATGGAGCTTGAAAAATTGCGTAAAACTAGGGTCATCAATGCTCTTGGAGGCATGGGCAGTCCAGCCTATAAGAACCGTTCTTTTGCAGGCAAGGTATTCCGTCAGGCAGCCAAGGACTTCAAGGAACACTTTCGCATTCCACGTTACGACATGTTGCAGGTCAAAGATGAACAAGCAGCATTTGATTACTGGGGAGCTTGGGAGCCGTCCACCAATACCAAGATGGATATTCAGCGTCTCAACGGGCAGACCTCTTTGGAGCTTATCAGCTAAACAAAAAAACACCTCACGAACGCCAATTCTACTGAGGTGCAAATCAAATAGATTATAAGGAAATTATAACATGAAGCGAAAAAAAGAACAATGGAAACCCAAAGTAACAAACATTATGGCTGACGGTTCGGTAATTGAGGACTTGACCGGGTACGTTATACCATCAGGCCATCAATACTATCAAGTTATCAAACGCATTTATACAGAACAAGGAGCATAAAATGACTAAAACAGAAATTCTACTGATGATTGCCACAGCTTCAACGACGCTGTGCAGTGTGAGCTGGCTTAATAAATTGAAAGATATGGTTGACAAGCCGTCGTCTGATTCTAATATTTCTAAGAAGGCTACAACGGTGTCTAACCAGCCAAAAGGTTTTATTGACTATAAGACAGGTCGTAGGGTTGATATTGACCCTAAAACAGGCAAGGAGTATTTTTTGGACACGGGGGAACTGGTGTGATCAAAGACTTATTCAAATTGAGACAAAATCCAGCCAAGTTACTCCGTGAGTCAATAGACAGCTTTATCCAACTAGGCTTGAAAGAGCAAGAGCCACGACCACAACCAACTGAGCAAGCTGGCCCAGTTTACTCAGGCGATACGGTCACGCTGACCAAGGAAGCCTACCACAAATTGCTTGAAGAGAACCAAACTTTACGGCATGAAGTGGCTCAGATGGAGGCTATTATCCTATCTTGTCAAACGGCTATTAGAAATGGAGGTTTTGGTTGATGGATTATATCTTTCAGAAATCCCCACGAAAACTACACCGCAATTAACAATGCTTTTTTACAGGACAGTGATTTAGAACCTGCCACAATAGGTATTCTAGCGGTCTTGCTTAGCAACAAGACTAACTGGGAGATATACCCAGAGGAAATTGCCCGGCGAATGAATATCAGCCGAACCACAGTAGATAGGCACTTCAAAAAGTTAGAGCAGTTAGGCTACATGAAGACATTTAAGTTCAGCAGAGGAAGAGGGAAAGGCTTCCGCATTCTAAGGTTTGTGTCAGATGTAAAATTTACCGATTTCCAGCTATCTATCATCAAGGAAAGAATAGCAGAGGACAAGGAGTTCTGTGACATACCATCAGATAGGATTGCTGACCAATAGTTTTCCACGGTTTCCACAAAAAAAGCTGATTTTAGCCAGTTTTCCACAATTTCTATAAGTTACAGTTCACAGAAAATGTGATGTGTAAAAATGTGATGTGTAAATCTGTGACCTAACAAATATTAACCTACAACAAGTATTAACTACTAAATAAATATTAACCTTAAACAAGCCATCCTTATTGAATAAATAATATAGGGAAACCTACAACTTATCCACAGGAGAAAAATCATGAAACAAACTAACACATTTATCGTATTGCGTAAGAAAGAGGGTCATTTCCTTTCTGGGTATGAAAATAAAAAGTCTCGCTTGCCTTTTTCTGCAAGATGGACAGATGAAATTGAAAGTGCCTTAACTATTGATGAGGAACATTACAACGGCAGAGACAATGAACGTTATTTGGCTATGGCTATGCTCTTTGAAGCAGAACCAATCAAAGTCCAAGCAGAGTACATGCTGACTACTTTGGATGGCCAAGAGCCAGCAGAACCAGTCAAAAACGATGAAGATGAATTAAATGCCCTTTTAGGGAAGTTGCTTTTTGGCGGTAGAAAGGACTAAGCTCATGACGAAATGGCGACAACGTGAAAATCTGGTCTGGCTATCTGCTACGGTTGGAGAAAAAGAGCGACTACTGGACACTGGACTGTCTGACCGTGTCCGCTATATCAGCCTAGTCCGTGAGCTGGGCAGGAAATACGCAAGCTAGGAGGTAGAACATGGACGATAAGAAACGGACAATGATTT